>JAHRWG010000272.1 GCA_019090295.1 Cycloclasticus sp.
GCGGATGAGTATGGACTCACCTTCAAGGAAATCGAAAGGGACGGCTTTGTTATTAATGAAAGAGTAGAGAATTTACTAGCGCCTGATGGCAAGGCAGCGATGGCGAAATCAACGGGCTTGTCAATTATTTTGCTTTCAGATGCTTTTCAAAGGCTCAATCCTGACGTCGTACTTCTGTTAGGGGACCGCTTTGAAACTCATGGAGCAGCAACTACTGCCATGTTGATGAACATCCCAATTGCACACGTACACGGGGGTGAGATAACTGAAGGGGCTGTCGACGATCAAATTAGGCACGCAATTACTAAAATGGCATATCTGCATTTTACTTCCACGGAAGAATACCGGAACCGTGTGATTCAGATGGGTGAAGCTCCTGCTAGGGTGTTTTGCTGTGGCGCGCCTGGGATAGATAACGTTATAAGGATGAACCTTTTAGGCAAGGAAGATCTTGAAAAGCAGTTGCAGTGGAAGCTTTACGGTACAACCGCCCTTGTTACCCTTCACTCTGAGACGAATTCATCCGAGAAACTGAATCTTGATATTACTAGAATACTTGAAGTTTTATCTAACGCTAACATAAGGTTATTGTTTACTTACGCAAATGCTGATGACGGCGGGTTAGTTATTAATCGGGCTATTGAGTCTTTCGTTGAGAAAGATAGAGAAAATTATCGTGTTATTAAAAGTTTGGGACAATTGAATTATCTCTCAGCTATGCGACATTTGGACTTGCTGATAGGGAATACTTCTAGTGGAATAATAGAAGCTGCGAGCTTTCATAAGGCTGTTGTCAATATAGGTATTCGTCAGCAAGGGAGGCTTCGCAGTCAGAATGTTATTGACTGTGATGTTGCTGATATGGACAGCGCAATTTCTAAAGCTTTAAGCCCTAGCTTTGTGTCTCGTTGTCGGAGTGTTACTAACATCTATGGTGACGGGATGGCAGCGAAACGGATTGTGAAAACACTTGAAATGTACGAATTTGACCGGCTTAAAAGGTTTCATGATCTATGAAAGGCATAGAGAATATACGTTTGTCTCTCGGGTCTACGATAAAGGAGGCGCTTGAAATAATTGATTCCGGAGCAATGAAGATAGCGTTGGTCCTAGACGAGAATGAAAAGCTTCTTGGTACGGTAAGTGATGGTGACATTCGTAGGGGGTTACTAAAAGGGCTAAATTTAAAAACTAGAGTCGATCAGATATTGCATAAGAATCCGGTTGTTTGTAATGTTAATGATTCGAAAGATGATATTCTGAAACTGGCAGTAGATAAAAAAATATATCAAATTCCAATCGTCGATAATGCGGGTCTGTTGATCGGTATCGATGAAGTTGACCAGCTGTTAAGGCCTGCAGACTACAGTAACAATGTTGTTTTGATGGTGGGAGGTCTTGGTGCCAGGCTAGGGGAGTTGACCAAGGAACGGCCCAAACCTTTGCTAAATGTCGGGAATAAGCCGCTGTTAGAGACAATTATTAACAATTTCTCTAAACACGGCTTCAGAAATATTATTATGAGCGTCAATTATAAAGCTCAGATGATAGAAGATTATTTCGGAGATGGTTCTTGTTTTGGTGTCTGTATAAAGTACATACACGAAAAAAAACGAATGGGCACGGCAGGCGCACTTAGCCTGATGAGAGATATGTTGACCGGCCCGTTTTTTGTCATGAATGGTGACTTGCTGACAAGTGTCAATTTTGAGCATATGCTTGACTATCACCTCAATAGTCAAGCTATAGCCACGATGGGTGTTCGTGAATATGATTTTCAAGTTCCGTACGGGGTTCTTTCCCTTGATGGGCATAAAATACTAGGGATTGACGAAAAACCAGTCCATAAGTTTTTTGTAAATGGAGGCGTCTATATTCTAGAGGAGGCGGCTTTGGAGCTCGTTCCTGATGACACGTTTTTTGATATGCCTGCCTTATTTCAAAAGGTAATTGCTATTGATCATTTAGCGGCCTCTTTTCCAATACGTGAGTATTGGCTTGATATAGGACATAAAGAGGACCTCAAGAACGCTCAAAATGATTTCGATTCACTGGGTATGGATTGATTAGGTGGAAATCTTACTGTAATGGATGCTAGAGCCCCAAAATGACTGAAACAGGGTAATCGGTCTGAGACTCAAACGGACCTAATTGATTTAACGCTGTACCCGGGCGACTTCTAACCGGGAGAAGATGTGGTTTAACTTTTTGGGGTGATCGGTCCAGACTCCTTATTAGAATCGGTAAAAAGCGTTCCAGCAGCTCTTTTTGGGGCGGAATTGGCTGGCAAGAATGGCAAGGCATCGCAAATTAGATCTCGTAGGCCAATACCTGCGTAATACCATTCTGGCTTACAGACTCGCCGCAGTGAAACAAAGATAGTGGTTTAGCTTAGATCGTGTCAGGAATCACGCATGCGTTTGGTCCAGCACAAACTTTATTTTTCGTTTCTGCTCATTCAGAAACAACTTCAACATGCGTTCTGTGTAATCCCCCGGAAAAATTGTAGGGTTGGTAAGTAGAGAATTCTCATACACTTTAGATAAAGGAGTTCTCTACCTTCCCCTTTAGAGTGGGCACCGATATCTAACGTAGATGGAGGTATCCAATGCCCCGAACCACCCAGTCAAAGCGGACCTATCGCTACAGTGATGAGTTTAAGGTTCAGTCTGGAGAATTGAGCCTGGCCGAAGACCTACAGATCAAGCAGATAGCCGATTCTTTAGGCATCCATCTGATCATGTTATCTAGGCGGCGAGAGGAATGTCGAGAGGGTACATTCAAGTCGGGCAAACAACAGCTCAAACGAGCGGTTGGTGAGGCCCATAACCCCGGGCAGATAGCTTCCTTAGAAAGAAAGGTAGCCAGACTCCAGCGAGAGAATGAAATACTAAAAAAGTGGCAACGGTTTTTGCGGAACAAAAGACCAACAGTTCAGGTTCGTGAGCGTGCAATGCAGCCACTATCCAGTAAAAGTCCTTTGAGAGCATTTAAAGATCTCGAACGGAGGGTGCTACGCCTGGCATTGCCGCAAGTCTTCAGTTCTACTCGCTGAAGATCAGCGGCTACTTGAGCAGATCCGGCGCATCTACACCAGCAGTCACGAAGCCTATGGTAGCCCTAGATTGCATCAGGCGCTGAGGCAACAGGGGGTTTTCTTCGGTCGACCACGAGTCGAAAGACTGATGAGAGGGGCTGGCTTACAGGGTCGGGTCCGACAGGTTTATCGAAACATCGTTTGCAAACATCCTTTTAATCTTAAGACGGGAAGTATGCGACTCGAACCGCCAAAGCTGGCGGGTACAGATCAGCACTGGGCTGCGGACCTGACGTACATTCGCCATCAGCGCCGCTCGGTTTACCTGGTTGCCGTGTTAGACCTTTACTCTCGTAAAATAGTCGGCAGGTCGATGGGGTCGAGGAAAACCACCGAGCTGAACAGTTAAGCGATCCGGGGTGCGCTTTAACAGCGTCAGCCGGCACCGGGGCAGATATTCCAGACCGGCAGAGGGGTACAGTTGGTGTCTTCCGAAGTACAGTGAAACCTTCAAAAATATAACGCGCAGCCCTCGGTGAATCTGGCGGGTCAGGGTACGGACCACGCGAAGATGGAATCCTTCTTTCACTCGTTTAAAAGCCGAGTGGGTCAAAAACGTTATTTTTCCAATAAGCGGAATCTATGGGCTGCAATCAAAGATTATGTCAACGATTTCTACAACCCAAGACCTTTAGACTCGAGTTTGGGGTATCGCAGCCCCGATAATTTTGAAGCAATAGCTTTATAAGACCGAACGGTCCACTTTATCGGGGGAAAATCAGTTTTCTATGAGGAAATCACGGTTAACCGACAGTCAGATTTTGCCACCCAGAAGCAGAACGAAGGCGGTGTTAGGGTGTCCGGCCCGTCCGGGGAACATGGCATCAGTAACGCCTGCTTCTATCAGTCGCGGTCAAATTGTGGCGGGATGGACGCCTCCTTAATATGGAGTATGAAAGAGCTTGAAGAAGAGAACCGGGGACTAAAAAAACGGGCGCCGTGGAAAAATCGAAATCTGAAATTGCCCGGGAGGCGATTGAAAAAAGTGGTACCGCCATCTCGACGTAAAGAGATGGCGCTGCGAGCGGTTATCGAGCACCGAGCAAGTATTCGTTTCGCCTGTCAGATTTTCAGCATCAGCGAAACCGGGTACCTGTATTAACCGGATCTTAGGGATCATAACGCTCAGATCGCTGACTGGTTGTTACGGTTTACGCAAGCGCATCAGCGCCGGGGGTTTGGTTCATGTTTTATGTATTTGCGTAACACGAAGGGTTTTTGGCTGGAATCACAAAAGGGCCTAGCGGATGTATCGTGAGTTAGAACTGAATCTGCGTATCTAGCCCAGGCAACGGTTAAAGCGGAACAAGCCAGAGGCTTTCAAAGTACCTGAGGCCATTAATCAGGTGTGGTCGAAGGATTTTGTGAGCGATACCCTAGTTGACGATCGCAGTATTCGTACCTTCAATGTGATTGATGATATCAGCCGGGAAGGATTAGCGGTCGACGTTGATTCGTAGATGCCGAGCGCCTGAGGCATCCGTTCATTAGAGCGACTAATAGAATGGCTCGGTAAGCCCAGTGCTATGCGGTGTGACAACCGGCCGGATTTCATCAGTAAAACCTTAAGGGAATGGGGCTTTAAGTAGCAGATTACACAGTCCTATACTCAACCAGGTAAACCCACCCAAAACGTTTAAATCGAACCACTCAACCGAGCCGTTCGTCATGAATGGCTAGATTTACACAATTTTAGCTCGGTAGCTTATGCCTAATTGTTAGCCACTCAGTGGCTTTGGTCCTACAATAATGAACGTCCACATACGGCGATTGGTAGCGTTCCACCTAGGAGCATACTAAACGTTGCTTAATTTAAATTTATCAATCCAGCTATAAATGGGAGGATTAGAGATTGGCACGCGTATCGCAGCACTATTCTTAAGCTGACGTTACTATAGATAAGGGCGTTGAGCCTATGACTGTTTGGAGCTGACCGACAGCTAACAACGATAAAATCACCGGCCGAATATTTTATTAAGTGTTAGGAAAATAATCTTCAAATCTAGCCAAAAAGATTGCCTTTCTATATAACTAACATAATGTTTTTGTTTAATGGGTAAAATGACTTCTATATATGCCTGTTTAGGATTCTTATATTGAGCAAGAATACTATTTTCATCTACCATTTCGATCGATGCTAAATCTGTAACCCCGGGGCGAATAGATAGTACTTTTTCTCGTATATCCAAAGGGTAATCATCCATAAATTCTTTGACTTCAGGCCGCGGACCAACCAAGCTCATATCACCCAAAAATACGTCTATTAACTGAGGTAATTCATCTAATTTATATTTGCGTAAGAAGCGTCCGGGCTTAGTAATTCTTGAATCATCACCAACAGTAAGCTGTCCTTTTCTTTCTGCACCAATGTA
>JAHRWG010000354.1 GCA_019090295.1 Cycloclasticus sp.
CTGCATTGCGTTCCTTTGGATAGGGCGTAAGCCTCATTTAGCGCGCCGAGTAGGTCTTGAGCCATGAAGCCGCTAACATCATGCACTTTCACGTGTTCATTGGTCTCACCGTTGAGTAAATGCAAGGCCATTTGGCGTGCGCCGCCGCGTTGATTACCCTTGAGGATCATCGTCTAGCTCCTCATTCCCATCATCGGGCTCTTTTTGCGCTTTGACCCCCATGCCTTTGATTAACGTTTTTCTCATCCACTGAATTGCGGATACGGACTCATTGAGTGAATCTACTATTTCCTCAGTTACGGGCAGGGAGCCGGAGTTTGCAGCCTTGGCAAGTTGATTAATGTTTTGAGAAATCCTCGACTTGCCTAGTGCGCCTAAGAGTTTGGCGAGTTGCTTATGATCTAGGTTGGCTGTTTCACCGCGCGTCCTCTTTTTCGGCATGTCAGGCATGTCTTCTTTGAATATGAGCCAGCGTATATACGCGGCAAGTGGACGACCTGCGGCGGCGAGTTCAAGAGACTTCCGTTCTTCCTTGGTGAAACGCATCGAAAAGGGCGCTGGATAAGTATTTCTAACTTTTTTATCCATTTTTTGCCCCACTTATTGATGTTAGGGCGTGCTTACCGGTATACTGCGCGCCCTTGGTACGGGCTCCCTCTAAAGCTATTGAAAGTAACGTACTTGCATTTGGTGGTTTAGAAGCAATATCAAGGGCGGTAACTAGTAATATAGATAGCGTTGGCAACCAGCCCCCGCTACCAATTTTATCTTGGAAGGCTTCCAAGTTATTATCATTCATTGGTGATAACTGGAGTCGTTCTAGGGTAGTAACATTATTCATATCTTGATTTCCCATTCCCATATTTAAAATCCCAGCCAAATCACCGTGAAGGTCGATTGTTAGGCCGTTTTCATTTTTCTTTGGTGTGAGTACAATTTTATTCACAAGCCCCCTTAAATGCTGCGAAGCTTCGCTACGTCCCCCATCCTGATTTAGGGCAGCGCTCAAATCTTTTACGCACCTGCTAAATCGTGAAGCCATTGCGGGATGAAGTAGAGGTTTATTCTCAGGCTGTTTATTCAATAGCTCTGTCACCTCTTTAAGGCGCGCTGTTACACGTTCGAGATCGTCTTTGATCATTGCCGCTGGCACACCATCTTTGATCGCCTGTATGAGGTTGGAGCGTTCAGTCTCTAATGTGCCCATTTCAGAGCGGTGGCGTTTTTGTGTAGCGCTTTTCTGGTTATTGAGCATATTCAGATGACTTGTGTATTCTTTGCAAAAGACCCCAACTAACTCCTCGTGCATTAAACGTGTTTGTAGGGCTGCTATGACATGCCCTTCCAATATCTCGCGTTTGATGGTCTTACGATTGGTGCAGATAGCCTCTCCCTTGTTCTTGGAGGTAGAGCAGCCATAATGTGAGCTATTGATCTTAGCGAAGCCACCGCCGCATACGCCGCACTTGGTAAGGCCAGAGAGTAGGTATTGGGGGCGGACGGTTCTCCAAAGGGCTGGTTTAACTCTGTCCAGTTCAGATTGCCGAGCTTTTACGCCATTCCATAGGTCTTCTGGCAGAATGCGAAGCTCTGGCATGTCCTTGCAAATCCATTCACTCTCATCATTTTGACGAGACACGCGTTTGCCAGTGCTTGGATCTTTAATCATGCGGTTGCGGTTCCAAACCAGCTTTCCACGATACAGCTCATTGTTCAAAATTCCCGTGCCACGTTTGCGGTTGCCGTTTATTGTTGATTGCCCCCAAGCGCTACCAGAAGGGCATAGGATTTTTTCTTTATTGAGCTGCGCTGCAATCGCTTTGGGGGATTTGTTGTCATTGGCATATTCACGGAAGATGCGGGTAATGATCTCGGCTTGCTCGTCGTTGATCTCACGATCACCTCTGATGGCTTCGCCATTGGCATCAAAGCGCTTTATGGTTTTGTAGCCATAAGCAATGCCGCCGCCGGACTTCCCCTTTTCAATGCGTCCGCGAAGACCGCGCCGTGTTTTATCGGCAAGGTCTTTGAGGAACATCGCATTCATCGTTCCCTTCAATCCGATGTGAAGCGTGGAGATTTCACCTTCTGATAAGGTGATGATTTTAACGCCAGCAAACTCCATGCGTTTGTATAGACCTGCTATATCTTCTTGGTCTCTACTCAAGCGATCAAGTGCTTCACAGAGTAGAATATCAAACTCGCCGTTCATAGCAGCAGTTAGAAGTCCCTGAATGCCGTTGCGTAGTAAGGACGCGCCCGATATTCCCGCATCGGTGTAGCAGTTACCAATTTTCCAGTTTTCACTTTCGGCTTTTTCACTGCATAGCCTGATTTGATCCTCAATGCTGGCATTGCTTTGAAGGTCAGAACTGTACCGAGCATATATGACTACGCGTTGAGACATATCATTTACCACCTTTAATGTTTTCGGGGGAGGCAAGCGCATCTTCATACATTTGGTAGTCTTCTACCGCTGCGCGTCTTGCCAAAAGTTTCACGAGAGCGATTATGCGCTCATCCTCTGAAGCCCCATTATGACTCGCTTTCAAGGGAGTCTTCAAACCTATTTGCCCCTTTTCTTTGCCAGAGTTTTTACCTGTGTTTGGTGGGAATATGTTCATCACACATTCCCCATAAAAAGAGCGAAGGCATATATTTGCCCTCGCTTTAAAAGTTGCGCAATCAAGTCGCATTGTGAGAGAGCGTATGTAACGGGTGAAAAACACTCATGCGACTGTGGGGCGCTAACAAAAAGAGCGCGGGATAAATATCTATCCCAAAGCGCTCTCTCACCATTAATAATAAAGTATAAAGCGTTAATAATTTGTAAAGAACTTCTGTGAAACCCGCATGAATTAGCCATTTTCACTGGAGAGAATTGCTCTCTAGTTGCTTTCTTCATGATCGGCGCACCGTCATGAGCACTATGCGAAAGAGTAGGCATGTGAGTATTAGAGAGCCTAACCACCATGAAATATTTTCAATAAAAAGTGTTTTTAAAATAGCTGCGAGTGCAAAGATGATGAATAAAATGCATCCGCGCTCAAGAATGCTTGGCTTTGAGGGTTTGTTCGTGACGATATACTCACCGCGACTAAGCACGGGTGAAGATTGGCGCGCGTCTAACATACGCCGCCAAATGAGGCTGATGTGCCAGCCCTTTACAGTGAAGAATAAAAATATCCATGGCGCACCGCAATAAAAATGATACTGCCAGCTACCATCAGAATAGAGCGGGTATTGTTGCAGCATCACTGAGGCCGTCCCCAAGGCGCTGGCAGTGAATACGCATAAGAAAAAGAGAATACGAAACATGATTTATCCTCCGTCAAATATTTTGTCGAGCGCACCGCCAATATCAAAGCCCGTGCGATTAAAATTAATCGAACGAGCTAAGGGCTGGTCGGCATAATGCGGGTGAATATCGAAAAGTGGTATGTCGTTCTTATCGCGGTATCGTCTATCAAGAAAATACGCTGTTTTAAAACACGCAACGGGATAGGCATGCGGCAAAATAAGAATTTGTGTTGCAGGGTGCATCATCATGACTTCATCGGGAGTAATTAATGGTCGAGAAGATAAATGATCATCACGGCTTAAGTAATTGGGATCAGTGAATAAGCCAGCGCGCATTTCTGCGCTTTGTTCGCTAAGACTTTCTATTGTTGCTATGCCCGACAGGCGAGAGATATAGTCGGCTGTCATTAGGTCTCGTGTGCCAAATATTTGAATGACACCGCTATTCGCAATAAAGGTTTGCCAGTAATCCCCGTAAATTGAAAAAAGCTGATTGAAATCTTGCACAATAATGTGAAGTTGCATTCCATACCCAGCCATTAGGCCGTAGGCCGTTTCAATTACTGCCATGCGCCCAAGAGCAGGAAATTCTTCGATCAGAAAATATACTGGTGGGCTGGGCTTTGTTTCAAATCTTGTGATGCTGGTAATGGCAATGCTTAACAGCATCCTTAAAAATCGATTGAACGTGAATAATCGTCCTGCTGGCAGCACGATATAGATATCAATTTTTCCGTCTTCCAGTTCTTCGAAAGAAAAATCTGAGGCACAAAGACTGCGCCTAATTTTGGGGCTTTCTAGAAAGTGCGTATTTTGCTGTGCGGTTGAAAGAATTCCTGAAAACTCTTTTGCGGCCTTACCCGTAATGCGTGAAGCCGCTGCGCGAACGCCTTCATTACGGCTTTGTGCCATGCCTGCGCTAATAAGGGTAATGTTGCCTTGCTCGTCTTTTTCAAATTCTCCGCACACCATATTTCTGAAATCATTTTCGGATAAGTTGAGCAAGCGCCGTAGCTGAACTAAATCACGTGATTTCTTTTCAGTCGGTAGTAGGGGCATGGGCGTTGCCGCGACATACATGACTAGCCCCGTTATCAAACTGCGGGCTTCATCATTCCAGAACGGGTCTTTCGCGCCCCTATCTGTAATGAGACTATCCGCGACAAGCATCGCGTCTTCTACGAAGTCGTCATTGTCAGGATCAAGCCAATCAAGAACGTTAAACCTAGCGGGCGTTAAGCCTAGTTTTGAAGCCGCTAAATCCCAAGGATCAATAAGGACAACCTTGTGACCAAGAACATCGCGGCGATACTTAGCCGTGATCAAAGCAAGCTCGCCGTCTTTTACGTCTAGAGCAACAAGTGAGCCTTGATGCTCTAAGCAGCGTGGAGCAGAAGCGGTAAGTAATTTCCCGCTACGTGTTGGTGCGGCGGTAATTAAGTGCTTTTGCGTGTTACTGGTTATGGAAGAGCTTCGTTCCTTGATATGTTCTGGCAACGAGTAGCCCAGAAATATCTTCCCGTTCTCACCGAAATGGCGTTTGAGCAAATGGGCTTTATCAGCCCACCTACTAGAGCCGTGTAAATGTGCATCACGGCTATAAATACGCGAAGCGCTTTGAGCGCCTTGGTTACGGGTTTGCATTGCTTTCACTTGCGCAAGCTTTGACACTCAATACTTTTTGAGCGTTATAGGCTTGACCAATTGCACTGAAATATTGTGAGAGTGATTGCGCGACATCTCCGCCTTGTGCAATGAAATGATCTGTAATGTCTTCGAGATCATCACGTTTATTGCCACCGATAAAATATACAAAAGTAAGGGCACTGCCTTTAAGGGCTAGAAGATCCTTCTTTCGTTTTTCATCACTAAGCGTATAGCCGTCAGTAATAATGATGACGGCTTTTTGATGCACAGAGAAATACGGAATCGATAGCGTTTGGTAGGCTTCTCTGAGTGGCGCATAGATATCAGTACCACCGCCAGCTTTAATTTTATCAAATCCGAAGCCGCCGCCATTGCATGCCTGATAGTTTTTATGTGCGTAGTGAGCTTTCGTATCAAAGCTTGCAACTGCGCATAGCGCATTTTGAGGAAGGATGTTTAGAAAATCATTGGCGGTTTGTTTAACCTTGCCTAGGTTCGCCGCCATTGAGCCGCTACGATCCAGCAGCAGAGTAAACGCCATTTTGGGTGCAGATTGCTGCACGGTTTTATAATCAAAACAGAGCTTTTCACCGTTGGTATTGTAAACCGCTAGGCTACTTTTTGGCGGCGATACGAAGTTTCCATTTATATCCTTAAAGCTTCCAACCACCTGAAAACCGTCAGGGAGTTGCGCTATTTTAATGATTTCTGATGAGCCGTCGCTAAAGGCGACCACCAGAGCATTTTCAAGGTCAATGTCAAACCCGCTAGTAATAAAAATGCCATTAGCATCGACCATTCCGATTTTTGAGATAGTTTCTATCATGAGATCGGAAATGCTAAAGCGCGGATCAGTGTTTAATTTTAGAGAGATATCTTGCTCGAAATTAAACTTACTATTAATGAAGATGAGGGGGCTGTTTTGCGCAGTGCGATCAATTATTTCAATTGCTGGCTCTTGCGCCCCAGCCCCGAAGGGCGCAGCCAATAACATGGCTGCAATTATCGTAGTAAATTTCATGTCGTTCTCCATTTATAGTAAGTCAGACAGGTTGGATTTTGTTTGCGCTGCGCCGAGTAGTGAAAAATCCAGCGAACCATCACGTGAACGTTTTAAAATGCCGTGCGAGCCCAAATAGGTTTGAAGGATTTGATCCTGATCCTCATGGACGCGATACGCTTTCAGAACACTCAAGCGATCTGAAAACAAAGGCAGTGCCAAGTTATTTGGAACGGCTTGAGGCACTTCAACTTGAATAACTTCACTAGAATTTTGAAAAGGAACATGGATAGTTGAGCCAATCCAATACAAACGAATATCATCGGGTTGTGTGAGGTTTATGGTTGTTTGAATTTGCTCAAACGCCATGACAAGATCAGAGAAGGAATTTTTAAAAGTTAGTAACCCTTTTAATTCGCTGACTTGTTCTAATAACTGGCGCGGTGTACCAGACCATGCAATTCGATTTGGCAAAGCGCTCAGAACAATATTGACCTGAGTGTTGCGCGTGGCCTTGCGCTTATCCAAATCTGATATTTGCTGTAGAAGATTTAGCATGGTGTTCAGCGCATCGGGTTGTTCTTCTCCAGTAATCGTTCCACCATTTTCAAATAGAATGAAGATAGATGTTGTTTCTGGCGGTTGTGATGGAGGCGTTTGCTCACTACACGCCGTAACAAACAAAGTAAGACATACAAAGATTAGAGTTTTCATGGTTTACCCCTGAGTTGATTTAATGTTTTGAATTGAACGTGTGGTGAAAAGCGCGAGCACAATGTTAATGACTGCCACGACGAGACTGATTCCAATAGCCATACCTTTGTTTTCCGCGAGATATCCCATTAACCCTTTGTCTTGTGTTTGCACAACAAAGCCAGAAGGCATGGTTTCGCGAGCAACAAGGGTGTAGAGGTTCACTACTTCCAACCCAATCACCAAAAGCAGAATGACACCTGCTAACCCTGCGATGATTTGGTTCTGCGGATGAGAGAACCATTCCTGAGGATCATCAAGAATTCTCTGACGGAAAACCTCTGACCAAATAAATATCGGTGTAGCCACCGAGAAGGTCGCGAGCAACATCGAAATGATATGGCTTGCATTTGCGTCAGGATCAATAGCACTAAACATTGCGCCAATGACGGGCAGTTCGTTTAAATACGTGTCACTCATAAGTCCTATGGTCTCGGTGTAAACCGCGTAGAACATCGTAAACATCGATATTTCAAGCGTGATGCAAAATAGGATTGTTAGAACGGATGAAAAGCTCGGTGCTGATATCCCTTGAAAGGGGCTGGAGTTATTGAACTTCATGAGTAATTCTCCTGTGGTTTTGTTTGTAGGGCGTTGATGCATCCGCTTTGGAAGCACTGTGGGTTAGTGCAGTCAGTCCACTGGGGGCATGGTGTTGAGGAGGGGCTTTGCTGCTGATATGCCCCCAAATAGATGTTGATTGAGATACTGCTTATGGCTTCTACTGAACAGCTCTTGTGTCTTTTCTTCATGGTTACACCTCTGGTTTGATTTCTCGTAAAAACGAACCCAGTGAAAATCATTGAGGTGGTGGATGTATAAGAGGGGGGCTTCTGGGTTTTCAGAAGAGTACTTCTGAAAACCTGTATCATATTGAATATTAAGGAGTTTATTGCATTTTAGGCTTCTAGCTAAAACCCAAAGCCCAATATAATTTGTTTTTCCGTTAATATTGGGGCTGGCAAATCATATGGATACGTATGGATATTTCAGCAATTCAGGCTCTTCTTGCATCGTTGGATGCTGAGCAGCGGGCATTTTTGGGTCACATTTGTCTGAATGTGAACTCAAAAGCATACAACGCTGCCGAGGCTGATGTGGGAGGCGTGCCAACGCGTTGGGACGGTTGGGTGTTTAAAAAATATATTCAGAATGTCCCTCAATCTAATTTAGAGAGATTTAGGGAGCTTGCCTACAACAGCGGTGTTTACGAAACATTCAAGCGGATGAATAACCAAGGGGCTAGAAAGGAAACGTCTGAGAAGGTTTTTTGTTTGTCTGCGATGGCACAGCACCAAACTTTGGCTGAGCACTTAGCGGGGTTCATACTGTATTGCCAAGAGTTGGATTACGTCCCGAAAGGTTTTTCAGGGTATGAGCATGTGATTGATCGCTTACTTAAAAATGACCGCCAAGCAAGTGATGCAGGAGAAGATGCAAGCCTTTCTATGCACGATAACGTGCTCATTGGAAATGAGATTGACGCAATTAGAAAGGATATGGGGTTTTATCCCTATGGCATAACTTCGTTAGAGGAAGTAAATCGTAGTAAAGCAGAGGCCGCCTTTAGAACAATTGAAAAAGTAATCGGTATTTGTGGCCAAACGATTGAGCTTGCTGAGATTAAAGTATCACTTCTTTGTATTTTAAAGAAATTCGATGAGGCTTTGGAAATTTCTCAAGAAATGTATCAATCTGAGCCAGATAAACTTGAGGCGGTTTTGTCGTATGGGATGGCACTTACTTTTTCTGGGGGTAATGATGAAGCCGTTGAAGTGTATAAGAAGGCGGAGAGTGCCTTTCCTAATGATGTTCGGTTGTTTTTCAATATAGCCAGAAATCTAGATGTTCTTGAAAGATACGATGAGGCCGAAAAAAGCTATTTACGCGTCATCTCTATTGAAAAACGCCATTTAAAATCATACATAAACTTGGCTAGGTTATACCGTGGGGCAGACAAACATCGTGCAGCTGAATTTATATTGCGCCGCGCCCTTACGATTTCTCCAAACAACAAATTGATTACGAAGGAGCTATTTTTATCTGCTGCTTTTCAAAAAAAATATTGGCTATCCGCTAGGCTGTTCTTCCATATTGAGAAATATATGAGTCGAAGGATTTTCGATGCATTTCTTCTACCAGTTCGAATCGTATTATCAGTCTCCCCCAGCAGAGTTAATAAGCTCATTGAACATGAGATTAATGACATTGAATCTAATCCATTAACATCAAACACGGAAAAGCATTTTAGGTACTCTGGGCTTGTCGATACACTGTATCAGATATTGAATTTTCACCATGGCATCAGGAAAAGCAAGGTTATTTCATACATCCGGCAATGCCGCTCAAAAATGCGGTTCCTTTCTGGACGGGATGAAGATCAAAGAACTTACTTTGAAGTTTGCTCCGAGTATGAGCTAAAGGTTTGGGAAGCTAGAAACGAAGGTGATACCGAACAATTTATGGGGCGTATTCTAGATTTGGCAGGTTTTTATCGTTCTGAGTATGAAGAGCATAATCAGCTGTATTTGTTGAGAGAGGCCGTGGTCTGGTTTAAAGAGGCAACAAAAATACGTAGTGATGAGAGGTATGTGTCTGCGTGGTTCGAGCTAGGACTGGTTTTTTATGAAATTGGATTTAGAGAGAAATCCCCAAAACTAATTAAGAAAAGCATCGCAGCTTACGAAAAATTTGATAAATGTGCCGACCTTACAGCTTTTAAAAGAGGCCTTGCTGATAGCAAATTTAACAATGCAAACAATGTTCAATCCTTGGCGATGTTCAAGAAAAGTAAGAGACTTTATCTAAAGTCGGTTAAGTGTTTTGATGATGCTCATAAAATGTTTGGCGAGTTGGATGACAAGATATGGCAAAGCTACTGTTTAAGAAATAAGGGTGTTAGTTATTTGAAACTATTTTTTCTGCGTGAGAGAAAGGATGGAAGTTATATTGATACGGCTATTAAGTGTTTTCAAGAATCAATTAGGGCAGGAAATATAAATGATGATCCTTTTCATATTGCAAATACCCATGTCAATCTGGGGGATGCGTTATATCAGCAAGCAATATTGAAGGATGACGTAGATATAGTTCGCTCTTCAATATCATCGTATCAAGAAACTATAGATGTTTTTACGCAAAACGATGCGTTGGAACGCTGTCATGAGGTTGAAGAGAAGTGCGGCAATGTAAAAGCAGAGCTTGAACGTTGTTTGGCTGACTGATCCAAAATCAAATTATAGTATTCCTAAATTTTGAAAGCTATTTTCTTCATCCATTCATATTTCTGTTCAAGACTTGGGCCATCCCCATAGCGGGGACGGTCATATCTATGCCCCATCAATACCTGTCTCTTATACACATCTGAC
>JAHRWG010000273.1 GCA_019090295.1 Cycloclasticus sp.
CGGCTATACCAGCGAATAGTGCCATAACAAATCTCACGACAAAAAGCTTTGTCTCTAGGTTCCAGTACATCGGCAAGAGTTAAGGCTTCGGTAAGCGACTTGCCTTGCTGGGTCACAGTACAAATGACCGTAACGGCTAGCTCTCTAGCGGACGGATTTTTTTTCTTTTTAAGGTTGTTCATCGTGACCTAAAGTTAGTTTATCTATAGCATGGGCTGCAAGGTATTCACTGGCCGTCATTCGACGCTTGTTAGCCGCTTGAAGCTCGGTGACTTCAACGTAATAATCATTGCAGGCCACAAACAGTTGGCCCTTAATGGTTTTTATTGTCCCCGGTGCATCCTGTGCGGCCTGCGTTGTAACAGCTGCTAGCCATATTCGCAATGCTGAGCCCTTCAGTAGGGTATGAGCGACCGGCCAAGGGTTGTAGCCTTGGATGGCGCGTTGAACAAGGCTAGCCGGTTGATCCCAATTAATTTGTGCTTCTTGCTTGGTTAATTTGTGTGCGTAAGTCACACCTACTTCGGCTTGCTTAACGGGCGTTAACTGCTGTTTTTCAACGACTGGTAGTAAATCTAGAAGTGCATTAGCACCCAGCGTTGACAGCTTATTATGTAAGCTACTGGAGGTATCGTCGGGTTTAATAGGGCAGGTAGTCTTTAGCAGCATATCGCCCGTGTCTAAGCCTTTGTCCATCTGCATAAGGGTGACGCCTGTTTCTTGATCAGACGATAAGATGGCCCGTTGGATTGGGGCTGCGCCACGCCAGCGGGGTAATAATGAAGCGTGAATATTAATGCAGCCCCATTTAGGGGTGGTGAGGACCGGTGGCGGTAATATAATGCCATATGCAACCACGACCATAAGGTCGGCTTGGTAATTAGCCAATATATTGAGTGTTTCATCCAATTGAAAATTAACCGGCTGTTCAATGGGGATTTTCGCATCTAACGCACACTGTTTAATTGGGCTTACTTGTATCTTTCGCCCTCGCCCTGCTGGTCGATCGGGTTGGGTATATACCGCGCATACCTGGTGCTGACTTGAGATGAGCGCGTTGAGCGTTGGAATTGAAAAGTCAGGCGTGCCTGCAAAAATAATTTTCATAAAGTGTTTATCAATAGAGGTTAGGCAGGTGGCTCAGTTGCAAGTTAAGCCTGCTTAAGTGCTTGATCTTTATCTAGGCGCTCTAGTTTTTTGCGGATCCTATTGCGTTTCAGCGGTGATAAATAGTCAACAAACAATTTCCCATCTAGATGATCAATTTCATGCTGAATACAAATGGCGAGTAAGCCGTCAGTTGTCAGTTCGAAAGGCTTAGCGTCTTTATCCAGCGCGGTGACTGTTATTGTTTCGGCGCGTTCAACGTCTTCGTAGTAGCCAGGCACAGATAGACACCCCTCTTGGCCTAACTCAACCCCTTCTTTATGTGTGATGACCGGATTGATAAAGCATAAAGGCTGATCTTTTTCTTCTGAAACATCAATAACTATGAGGCGCTTATGGATATTGACTTGCGTGGCGGCAAGGCCAACGCCCGGGGCGTCGTACATGGTTTCCAGCATGTTGCTGACAATGACTCGCAACGCATCATCGATGACATGAATGTCTTTCGCTTTTGTGCGAAGTCGCTTATCGGGAAAATGAAGGATATTTAATTTGGCCATATTTTATAGTTGTCAGTCTAGAGTGTGAGCTTGTACTCAAATGTTTAATAAGGGATTCTACAGAGTTTAAGTTAAACTTTGAATAGAAGATATTTTAAGCTAGACTGTAAGTATCAATTAAAATGCCAATAAAAGGGAATCTCATGGATTTAAAAAAAGTAATTGGACTAGCTGTCGGGGTGTTTTTATGCTGGAACGTGGCGGCCAATAATGAGGTTGAGCTAAACCCTTCGCATCCTGATGAGTATATGGTTATTAAAGGAGATACGCTTTGGGATATTTCCGCACGTTTTTTGCGAACACCTTGGCGTTGGCCAGATATTTGGCAAGTAAATGAGCAAATTGAGAACCCACACTTAATTTACCCAGGCGATGTTATTGAATTGGCTTTTGTAGATGGTAAGCCGGTTTTACGGTTAAAGGGAAGAGATAAAAGGTTATCACCAGCGATACGTCGTTTAAGTATTGACGAGGCTATTCCAATGATCCCTGTGGATGCGATAGCTGCTTTTCTAAATAGTCCTAGAGTTATGACGGAAGATGAGTTTAACTCAGCGCCATATGTTGTTGCGTTTGAAGATACGCATATTCTTGGAAGTGCTAACTATAAAGCATATGTTCGGTCATTAGATGAGAATGCGGCAACAGGGTACAGTGTTGTTCGTCAAGGTGAAGAGTATAAAGATGGTGAGACAGGTGAGTCATTAGGCTTCGAATCTATCTTTATCGCAGAATCTGCTGTGGAGCGCCTTGGTGATCCAGCAACTGTTATGCTATCAAAGACCACGCGTGAAGTACGTAAAGGTGATCGTTTATTAGTCACTCTAGAGGGTGGCGTAATACAGAATTATTACCCACATGTGCCAACGGCTGAGATTAAAGGTCGAATTATAGGTGCGCCTGATGGGATAATTCAAATTGCAAAGTTTGATGTTGTAGCCATAGACCGTGGCCAACAAGATGGAGTTGAAGTTGGGCATGTATTGCAAATTGATCAGGCTGGAGAGAACATTAGAGATGTTGTCGCGGGAGGAGCTGAGAAAGTTAAGCTGCCAGATGAAAAGTCGGGTGTCTTGATGGTTTTTCGTGTGTTTGAACGAGTGAGTTATGGGCTAGTGATGGAAGGGCGCCGTGTCATTCATCGGTTAGATGTCGTGCGAACACCATAGGTTTTAATGAAAGTAACTAATGAGCTTGGCGATGATATTTCGTCAAGCTTTTCTATTGAAAGGCTGCGTGATTGGCTTATTTTATGGCGAGTACCGGGAGTCGGTGCGAAAACATACTTGGCTTTATTGGAAGTATTTAAAAGCCCCTCAGCAATCCTGTCAGCCAGTACGAATGACTTAAAAAATGCGCAGTTGTCAGATGCTGTTGCCCAGAAAATAAAAAGTGTTGATAGCAGCATTATTGACCCTGATTTAGCGTGGCTAGAGCAGAGTGACTGTCATGTTATGTGCTGGCATGATGATGACTACCCTGTCTTACTGAAAGAAATTCCAGACCCGCCGCCACTTTTGTTTGTGCGAGGAGATCGTTCGTTATTAAGTTCCATGCAGTTAGCGATCGTTGGGACACGTAGTCCATCCCCTATGGCGTTGAAAACAACGCATGCATTTGCAAAAAACTTGGCTTCGTTTGGTTTAACCATTACTAGTGGCCTTGCCTTAGGTGTTGACCAAGCCGCACACTATGGCGCACTGGACGCATCTAAAAAAACCATAGCAGTTGCTGCAACAGGTTTAGATCGGGTTTACCCCGCAAGCCACAAATCCTTAGCAAAAGAAATTATTAAAACCGGTGCAATTGTGTCAGAATTTCCAATTGGAACGCAACCAAGGCCGGGTTACTTTCCAAGAAGGAATAGAATTATTAGTGGCTTAAGCTTGGGCGTTTTAGTGGTAGAAGCCACCATTAAAAGTGGGACCTTGGTTACAGCCAAGCATGCAATGGAGCAGGGGCGAGAAGTTTTTGCTATGCCAGGCTCTATTCACAACCCGTTGGCAAAAGGCTGTCACCACCTAATTCGGCAAGGTGCTAAGCTGGTAGAGACGGCGGATGACGTACTTGAGGAACTGGGTAGTTTATCCTGTGTTGTTGCAGATGATGAGGGTGTGAAGCCGGAGCAGCTATCAGGAGTAACATTAGAGGCAGATTACCTGATGTTACTTGAAAAAATTGCTTTCGACCCCATTTCCGTTGATGACTTAATAATGGAAACAAAATGTACAGCTGAAGAAGTTTCCTCTATGCTGCTGGTATTGGAGCTAGAAGGGCTAGTATCATCTGCCCCAGGTGGGCTCTTCTACCGCTGTGTAATTGACTAAGTTGAGATGAATTTGGAAAAAATGAAAGAAACTATTTTTGATGTGTTGGTCTACCTTTTCGAACACTATATTGATGTAGGGGACGAGCAAGTGATGGAGCAGGGTAAACTAAAGTCTGAGCTCCTAGAGGCGGGTTTTAGTGAAAACTATGTCGATAGAGCGTTTGACTGGATGGATGAGCTAACGAGTCTGCCAGTAACAGCAATAGAAAACTATCTTGGGCAATCCTCGATGAGAATTTACTCGCCAGAGGAGCGGCAACGTTTCGATGTGGATGCGCAGGGCTTCTTGCTGTTTTTAGAACAAGCAGGCATTATTGACTCAAGTCGACGAGAGCTGATTATTGATAGAGCGATGGCGTTAGGCGATACGGTGCTAACGGTGGAGCACATTAAGTGGGTGGCGTTAATGGTGTTATTTAGCCAAGCCGGAATGGAAGGACATTATTCACAAATGGAAGAGCTGGTATACGGCGATATTCCATTTGAATTACATTGAGTCAAACATGTTAAATTTAGTCATTGTAGAGTCACCAGCAAAAGCGAAGACCATTGAGAAGTACTTAGGGAAAGGCTTCCAAGTTCTTGCGTCTTACGGGCACGTGCGAGACCTTATTCCGAAGGAAGGAGCGGTTGATACCGAACACGATTTCAAAATGAAATACTCGATGGTTGAACGCAACCAACGACATGTTCAAGCGATTACTAAGGCGATGAAAAAAGCCGACACCCTTTATCTCGCGACCGATCCAGATAGAGAAGGGGAAGCTATTTCATGGCACGTATCTGAATTGTTGAAAGAAAAAAAGCTGCTGAAAGATAAGCCGGTATACCGGGTTGTTTTTCATGAAATCACCAAAAAATCCATTCAAGCAGCGATCAAAGAACCACGTGAGCTATCGATGGATATGGTCGATGCGCAGCAAGCTCGGCGCGCACTAGACTATCTAGTTGGTTTTAATTTATCGCCCTTGCTTTGGAAAAAAATTAGGCGGGGTTTATCTGCAGGCCGTGTGCAGAGCCCTGCATTGCGACTGATTGTTGAGCGAGAGTTAGAAATTGAAGCGTTTAAAAAGCGTGAATACTGGTCGATACACTCTAAAGTGTCAGCCAGTGAACAAGCTTTTAAAGCGAAGCTAACTCATTTTGATGGCGAAAAACTGAGCCAATTTAGTGTGACCGATGAGCAGCGAGCGAAAGAGATAAAAGATGCTATCGAGGCGGTTGCGGTAGGCCAATTACTGGTTAAAAAGCTGCAAAAGAAACAACGTAAGCGCAACCCAGCGGCACCTTTTACAACATCAACTTTGCAACAAGAAGCCGCCAGAAAGCTAGGGTTTACAACCAAAAAAACCATGCAGATTGCGCAGCAATTATATGAAGGGGTTAGTATTGGTGGTGAGTCGACAGGTTTGATCACCTATATGCGTACCGACTCAGTTAACTTAGCTGAGGAGGCTGTTGGTGATATTCGACAATTGATTGAGCAGCGTTATGGCAAGCAGAATGTCCCTTCAAAACCAAATGTTTATAAAACGAAGTCAAAGAACGCACAAGAGGCGCATGAAGCGATTCGCCCAAGTTTAGTGAGTAAGATCCCTGAAGAAATCAATGGTTCGCTAAGCAAAGATCAGTATAAATTGTACCTGCTGATCTGGAAAAGAGCCGTGGCATCTCAGATGGCGCATGCAGTGATTGATATGGTGAGCGTTGATTTAACCTGTGGCCAAGATCATACCTTCCGTGCAACAGGTTCAACGGTTAATAAGCCAGGCTTTATGTCGGTTTATTTGGAAGGCAAAGATGACAGCAAAGATGAGGATGATAATAAGGAAAACTTACTGCCGCCGATGAAGGAAGGCGAGTTGATAGACTTGCTTGAAGTGTTACCTAATCAGCACTTTACTGAGCCGCCACCAAGGTATGGTGAGGCGAGTTTAGTTAAGGCGCTTGAAGAATTTGGCATTGGTCGTCCGTCAACCTATGCATCGATTATTTCTACCCTACAAAATCGTGAGTATGTAGAAATAGAGCAAAAACGCTTTTACCCAACCGATGTTGGGCGGATTGTTAACAAGTTTTTAACTCAGCATTTTACCAACTATGTTGATTATGATTTTACCGCCAAGCTAGAAGATGATCTAGATGCTGTTTCAAGGGGTGAGATGAAATGGTTGCCATTAATGAAAAAATTCTGGCAACCGTTTAAAACTTTGATCGATGATAAGGAAGTGAGTGTTCAGCGTAGTGATGTTACGCAAGAAGCGATGGATGAAAAGTGCCCAGAGTGTGGTAAACAATTGTCTATTCGTTTAGGGCGAAATGGCCGCTTTATTGGTTGTACCGATTACCCTGAGTGTAGCTATACCCGTAACTTGAATGAGGATGCTGCTGCGGCTGAGCCTGAGGTTGTGGAAGGAAGAAGTTGTCCTAAGTGTGAGTCTAACTTAATTATCCGTACCGGTCGTTATGGTAAATTTATCGGCTGTAGTTCGTATCCAGACTGCAAGCATATGGAGCCACTAGAGAAACCTAAAGACACACAAGTGGTTTGCCCTGAATGTAAAAAGGGAACAATTCTGGAACGCAAATCTCGTAAGGGGAAGATATTCTATTCTTGTTCTAACTACCCTAAATGCAAATATGCGCTGTGGAATGAACCGATCAATGAGGCGTGCCCAAATTGTAATTGGCCAATATTGACTGTTAAAACAACTAAACGTAGAGGGGCAGAGAAAGTTTGCCCACAACAGGAGTGTGGCTATGTAACACCCTGTGAAGAAATAGCTAAACCAGATTAACTAAAAGAAAAGATAATATAATGAAAAAACAACAAGCATTTGTCGCCGTTTTAATGGGTTCAGACTCTGATTTCCCAGTGATGCAAACCACCTTAGGTGTTTTGAAAGAACTGAATATTCCGTTTGAAGTAAGAGTCACTTCCGCGCATAGAACACCTGCTGAAACACATGAGTATGTTACGGGTGCAGATCAACGTGGCTGCGCAGTATTTATCGCTGCTGCGGGCTTAGCAGCGCACTTAGCAGGCGCGGTGGCTGCCAATACGGTTAAGCCAGTTATTGGGGTCCCTTTAGATGCAGGTTCATTACAAGGGATGGATGCCTTACTATCGACGGTTCAAATGCCCGGCGGAATTCCGGTGGCCTCTGTTGCTATCGGTAAGCCTGGTGCGAAGAATGCAGCCTATTTGGCCGCTCAAATAATGGCTTTGGCAGACACAGAACTTGCTCAGCGTGTTCTGGCTGATAGAAAAGCGTCGGCAGAGGCTGTTATTAAGAAAAATCAAAAATTACAGGATAGCTTGTAAAGAAAGCACCTTAGGCTAGCGAACGATGGCAACAATGACTGAGCAAAAGGAATGCTTTGTTACGCAGCTCAGAAAAGGTGGCTTAGTGGCCTATCCGACAGAAGCGGTGTTTGGTTTGGGCTGTGACCCGTTAAACGAGGAAGCAGTTAATAAATTGCTCGCCTTGAAGGAAAGAAGCTGGGAAAAAGGTTTAATACTAATTGCCGCTAGTATGGGGCAGTTAGACGGCTATATAAAACGAGTTCCAGACCACATCAGTAGCAGAATGCTTAGTTCTCATGATCAGGCCATAACTTGGTTACTGCCGGCAAAAGAAAGTGTGCCTCGGTGGGTGAGGGGGACTAGTCAGTCAATTGCCGTTAGGTTAGTTCAGCACCCATTGGCTAGAGAGCTTTGTGAGTTAGCGGGAGGCCCATTGATATCAACCAGTGCCAATAAAACTGGGCAGGCACCGTTAATATCAGCAGAGCAGGTTCGTGTAGCATTTAGTGCCGCCGGTGTTTTTATAATTGATGGTGAGGTCGGTTCGGGCAAGCAAACCAGTCAGATTATAGATCCTTTCTCGAATAAACGATTTCGTTAACTTTTAAAATTATTGATCAATGTCAGCAGCTAATGTTCAACAGGTAAGGGAGTACTTTTTAGCCCTACAAGATTCGATTTGTGCAGCTTTAGAAGGGCTTGAGGAGAGAGGGTCTTTTGTTGAGGAGTGTTGGGAGCGCGCTGGCTTAGGTGGAGGCGGTCGAACACGCGTGCTAGAGAATGGTGAAACCTTTGAGCAGGCGGGTGTTAATTTTTCTCATGTCAAAGGAGAGAGCTTACCCAGTTCAGCAACAGATCATAGGCCCGAGCTGATTGGTCGACACTTTGAGGCGCTAGGGGTTTCATTGGTGATACACCCGCGTAACCCTTTTGTGCCTACTTCGCACGCCAATGTACGTTTCTTTATCGCTGAGAAGAAAGGTGAGGAGCCTATTTGGTGGTTTGGTGGTGGGTTTGATTTGACACCTTATTATGCTTATCTAGAGGATGTCGTGCATTGGCACAAACAGGCGAAAGAAGCCTGTGATCCTTTTGGCGAAGAGGTTTACCCTTATTATAAGAAATGGTGTGATGATTATTTCTACCTGAAACACCGGCAAGAGCCACGAGGCGTGGGTGGTTTATTTTTTGATGATTTGAATGTAGGGGGCTTTGATCACTGTTTCAAACTGACTAAAAGTGTCGGCGACCACTTTATTCCAGCTTATGCACCCATTGTTAAACGCAGACAAGGGCAAAGTTTTACTGATAAAGAAATTAGCTTTCAACACTATCGACGTGGACGCTATGTCGAATTTAATTTAGTGTGGGACAGGGGAACACTTTTTGGTTTGCAGACAGGAGGGCGTACCGAGTCTATTCTTATGTCTTTGCCACCAAAGGTCAGCTGGCGATATAACTGGGAGCCAGAAGCCGGCTCTCCTGAAAAAGCACTTTATGATACCTTTTTACAGAAAAAAGATTGGCTGGGTTTAAACGAGTAAACTATGACTGCGGATTAGAGTCATCTAGTGCAAGCTGGCTTGATTCAAACAACTGGTTTTTTTCAGCCAGCATTTGAATCACATTATCTAAGCCACCGCTTTCTCTAATGCTCTTAGCGAAACTGCTTCGATAATTGGTCACCATGCTAATCCCTTCGATCATTACGTCGTAGGTTTTCCATATGCCTTCTTTAGTGATAGCCATGCGATAGTTAACTGCAACAGGTGGTCGAGAAGGCTGGATAACTTCAGTTTTTACAAGGGTGCGTTTTACCTCAGGCTCAAGAGACATGGGTAAAAAGTGTACGGTCCATTCGCTAAACTCATTAAAAGAAGATGCATAAGTGTTCACAAGGAGCGTTTTAAACTCTCTTTGAAAGGCTATCTTTTGTTCATCAGATGCTTTTCGCCAGTGCTTCCCAAGAACCAATCTAGATATCTTTTCAAGATCGAGCTGCGGTTCAAGAATATCATTGACTAAAATTAATGCGTAATCACGGTCTCCCAACCTTTCGCTATTTTCTTTAGCAGCGTTGTAGATCAAGTCAGATGTCTCTTGAATAGCCAGCTGAGGTGCGTTTAAGTCCTTTGCTATTGCACCGATTGATGTAAGCAGCAAGAGGAAACAGCTGATCGTAATGAGTAGTCCATTATGTTTTTCCATCAAAAATACTCCGAGTACATGGTTTTTATTGTTTTATGTTTATTGGGATAAGTAACGTTAACCTATACCTTTGTAAAATCTATTTTAGGGTTATTGTTGATATAAAGGTAGTGGATTTTTAGCATAAATGTTGAAAAATTGTTAATAAACGGGTCTATGACTGATTCAATATAAGTTGAGTTTTAGTCCACTAAAAACGCGAAGATGCTCTTAATATAGGTGTTGTGCTGCTAACGTGTAAAAGATATTTAAAGCGATCGCTTAAGCAACTCGTTAGAATGGTTACTTATTAGTGATTTTTGATGGAGTGACAACGTGGAAAAAACAGACTCAAGCTTAATAATTTCTACTCGAATGAGGAGAATGAGAGCCAATGATTTTAGCCGCCGTTTAATGCGCGAAAGCAAACTCAGTGTCGATGACCTGATTTATCCTGTGTTTGTTATTAATGGAGAAAATCAACGTCAAACCATTAACTCGATGCCCGGTGTGGAGCGTTTAAGCATAGATTTGCTGCTTAAAGAGGCGGAGACGATTTATCACTTAGGTATCCCTGCAATAGCTATTTTTCCAGTGACCGATCCTGCGGAAAAAACAGATTCAGCCGATGAAGCATGGAACCCACAAGGTTTAGCGCAACGAGCCGTTAGGGC
>JAHRWG010000274.1 GCA_019090295.1 Cycloclasticus sp.
TCCTCTACAACACTTATTTCTGATTCTGGTGTTACAACCGTTTCACCTTCTGAAAAAGCCCCACCACCAGGCTGACTTACATTGCTTCTTTCGGTAATAGTGACGGTTAAATTGCCATGTGACACGGCTGCCGCGCGCACTTTTACTTGGCTATTGATCACCACAGTACCGGTTCTTGAATTAATAATAATTCGCGCGGCAGTTTGTGCAGGTTGAACCTCTAGGTTTTCAAGCAGACTCATAAAGGCTACCCGCTGTGCAGGGTCACGCGGCATATTCACTTTAATGCTGCCACCGTTTAAGGTGTGTGAGGTTTGTGGCCCAATGGCAGTATTAATTGAGTTAGCGAGACGATTTGCCGTGGTGAAATCAAAACTATGTAGGTTTAAGGTAATGCTATTGCCTTCATTAAAGGGGCTATACACCGTTCGTTCAACGGTTGCACCATTTGGAATGCTGCCAACGGTAGGGATATTAACACTCACTTTTGAACCGTCTGCACCCGAGGCACTTAAGCCACCCACTACCAAGTTACCTTGTGCGATGCTATACACCTTGCCATCGGCACCTTTCAGCGGTGACATTAATAAGCTACCACCACGTAGGCTGCTTGCCTCACCAATGGCGTTAACGGTTACATTAATTTTTTGCCCGGGGCTTGCAAAGGGAGGCAAACTTGCGTGAATTATGACGGCCGCAATATTTTTAGATTTAACTTGTACGTTAGCGGGTATTTTCACCCCCATTTGGCTCAACATACTGCGCATACTTTGTGAGGTGAAATCACCAGATTTAACCTTATCGCCGGTGCCGTTTAAGCCCACCACAATACCGTAGCCAACCAATTGGTTAGAACGCACGCCAGTAATTGAAGCAAGGTCTTTTATGCGTTCAGCATACGCAACCGATAGGCTTAAGCTGAACAATAACAATGCTGTGATAATGTTTTTCATGTTAACTCCTTAAAACGGGAATACCGCACTAATAAAGAACCGTGCTAACCAGCCAATTTTATTGGCATCGGCCAGCGCACCTTCACCGGTATACATAATGGTGGCATCGGCAATTTTGGTCGACTCTATGCTGTTATCTGGGCCGATATCGCTAGGGCGAATAATGCCCGCTAAACGCACATATTCATTGCCTTGGTTCAGACGCACGCGCTTTTCACCGCGAATTTTTAAATAACCATTAGGTAATACATCGACCACACTCACGGTAATACTGCCGCTTAGGCTATTGCTCTGAGTACTTTCAGACTCACCAGAAAAAGTACTATCTGACCCCAAAGCACTGCCTAAATTCAAACCAAATATTGATGGGTCAAGCAAGCCAAGTATCGTTGGCGTTGACACGCTGCTTTCATTGCTTTTTTTCAAGTCGGTATCTGCGACTTTTTTAGCATTTGTGTTCTCCACCAAGTTGATGGTTAAAATATCACCAATTCGCCTTGCTCTAATGTCTTCAAATAAACTAACCCCATAACCCGTTTGGTAAATAGACCCATTACTGGTCTGCGGAATCTGATAAGAAGCAGGCTTAGCTGGCACATATTCAGGGTCATGCCGAGGCTTGGCCATATCATCCATCATGGCGCAGCTGGGTAAAAATATGCATAGCACTATAAGGTTAATAAATTTCATCTGAACCACCATTAGCCTATAAATCTTGAGATAAACGCTGCAACATCTGATCGGAGGTTGAGATTGCCTTAGAATTCATTTCATACGCACGTTGCGTTTCTATCATGCTAACCAATTCTTCTACCACGTTAACATTTGAAGATTCCAAAGCACCACCAGAAAGAATGCCCACACCTGACTCCCCGGGCGTTGTAACCGTTGGGCTACCACTGGATAGGGATTCTCTATATTGATTCTCACCGATAGGTTCCAAGCCACTTGGGTTTACAAAATCTGCCAAGGTAATATTACCTACCTGCGAGGGCGTTCCACTACCTGGCTGCAAAACCGAAACCGTTCCATCAATCCCCACGGTGATACTCAAAGCATCACTCGGGATGCTGATAGCTGGTTCCAATGGGTAACCACCTGATGTCACCACATCGCCATCACCGTTTAATTGGAAGTTGCCATCACGGGTGTAGGTGATACTGCCATCAGGTCGTAAGATTTGGAAAAAACCACGGCCATTAACCGCCAAATCCAAGGCATTACCTGTTTGTTGAATGGTACCTTGTGTATGTGCTTTTTCGGTAGCAACCGTGCGCACCCCCGTGCCAATTTGTAAACCCGTTGGCAAGATAGTATCTTGTGAGCTTTGTGCGCCCACTTGCCTAACATTTTGGTATAACAAATCTTCAAATATTGCACGGCCTTTTTTAAAACCTGTGGTATTAACGTTGGCAAGGTTATTAGAAATAACCGCCATTCTTGTTTGCTGAGCTTCTAAACCTGTTTTACTGATCCACATTGCTTGTGTTGACATTTTATTCTCCTATCCTATGCGCATAAGTTGTGCGCTAGCAGCTTCGTTATCACTGACCGTTTTCATCATTTTTACTTGCATATCAAAGTTACGTGCTAATTCAATCATGTTGACCATTGAGTCGACAACGCTAACGTTACTGCTCTCTATTGAACCAGCCATTAAACGAACCTCCGCACTTTCATCTGCATCTACCCCACCTTTTAGTCTGAACAAGCCATCACTGCCTTTTTCAAGGTCGGCTAAATTAGGGTTAACTAGCTTCATCCTATCAACCACTGACAAGGTGGTTGCGGTACTCCCTTTAGGAAGAATGCTAATCGTGCCATCCACCCCAATGTCCATCTTTTCTGATTCAGGTAAGCTGATTGCCCCACCTCCACCGATAACAGGCATACCTGAGCTCGTTACAAGTAAGCCATCAGGGGTTATGCGTAAATTTCCCGCCCGTGTGTACGCCTCGCTACCATCGTTTGATTGAACAGAAATCCACCCTTCACCTTTAATAGAGACGTCTAGCTCTCGCCCTGTTTGCTGCAAGGTGCCCGATTCAAAACTAATGCCAGGACGCTCTGCCATCGCATAAACGTTAGATGGATGACCTGGTCCATAAACCGGCATACTCCTAAATTGCGATAAATCGGCCTTAAAACCAGAGGTATTAACATTGGCTAAATTATGCGAATTGACCGACTGCGCTAACAAAACCTGTTTGGCTCCATTCATTGCGACGTAAAGGCTTGTATCCATAATAGTTCTCGCTTATCTGTTAACGAATATTAATGATCGTGGTTTGAATTTCATTCTCGGTAGTAATCGCTTGAGCATTGGCTTGGAAACTACGTTGCGCGGTAATTAAATTCACCAGTTGTGTCGCAATATCCACATTAGAGGCTTCTAATGCGCCGGATTGAATACTACCAAAACCAGCCGTACCTGCTGCCCCTAATACTCGATCACCCGCAGCAAAGGTTTCCCCCCAACTGGTATTACCAAGCTGCTGCAAACCATTGTTATTTGGGAAGTTCGCCAACGCCACTTGACCAAGAACCGAAGACTGGCCATTGGTGAACGTTGCAAAAACAGCCCCTGTTGGATCAATATTAATACCACTAAGTCGTCCCGACGCAAAACCATCTTGATTTAACGAATTAACCGCAAAATCACTGCCATATTGGGTGCTATTGGAATAATCGAAACTTAAGGTTAAAGGGTTAGAGCCTTGTCCGATAATCGTTAGTGGGTCAAAAGCAACTGCGCCTGTGGTTGGAGGGTTAGCGCCTACAGTAATGTCCTGAAAACTACCATCACCATTAAACCCCAAGGTAAAGTGATCCTCTCCGCTAACTTCCAGTTGCTGCCCATCCACGTAGGTATACACATCCCAATCATTGTTAGCGGGGTCACTCGCCACGTAGTACATCGTCGAGGTATACGGGTTACCTAAGGAGTCATACACCGTGGTTGATGTTGAATGATTAAAGGTATTCGCATTGGTTGGGTCAAAAGGTGCAATCGGTGGGATTTCTTGCTTAGCATCTAAGTTCAACACAGGGGTTACCGTGGTCGTCACCTTTGGTGCAGAATCACTGGTCACTAGTTGCAAGGATGTTAAAGAGCCGGTGCTAAAGGTTCCATTCGCATTCGCTGGGAATATCTGCAATTGGCGGCCTGAACTGTCGACGACAAAGCCATCTTTATCGGTGGTAAAAGCCCCTGCTCGTGTATAGGCTTGAGAGCCATTATCATCTAAGACAAAAAATCCTTCTTCATTAATCGCCAAGTCTAAACTGCTAGAGGTAAATTCAACATTACCCTGAGCAAACTGTTGCGCCACACTGGCAACACGAACACCACTGCCCGGCGTCGTACCGGAGGTGCCTGAAAACGACGTTGCAAAAATGTCAGCGAATTCTGTTCGTGACTGCTTAAAACCATTGGTTGAAGCATTGGCTATATTATTGCCCGTTACTGATAAATCGGTCGATGCGGCTTCTAAACCACTAAGTGAAGTACGAAATGCCATGATATTCTCCTACTAGGATTAAAGTATTCTTGATACGTTACTAAAGGCTACGTCACCCAGCCCAGATAGGTTTAATTGCAAGCCTTTTCCCAAACCACCCAAGGTCACGCTTTCTACCGTCGCCTGGAGCTGTGTGTCTAGTTCAAAATTTTGCCCGTCAATACGCGCCAGTGATTCTATGTTGTATACACCAGGATCAGCCAAACTGCCGTCAGTACGCTTACCGTCCCATGAAAAAGGTACGGGGCCAGCCGCTTGGCTGCCTAAAGACAACGTTTTAATCAACTGTCCAGACTGGTCGGTGATATTAATTGACACATCCGGAGAGCTTGCTGGCAAGGTTAACTCACCTTCAATAGAGCCACCAGAATTTAGTAATCCTGCCTGTAGAGGCACTGTCACCTGTCGCCCGATTAAATTAGCCGCTTGTAATGCCTGGTCATTTGATAATGATGAGGCAAAGTCTGCAAACGAAGTTTGTAAATCCCCAATACCTTCTACCGCACTAAATTGTGCAATTTGACCAAGAAACTCGCCGTTATCCATCGGCTCCATCGGGTCTTGATTATTGAGCTGTGCCACCATTAACTCAAGAAAGTCTCCTTGCCCTAAATCACCCGTTTCATTCGAGGTTGACGAAGTTTGGGCGGGATTTGATAAGCCCAAGTTTTGCAGCACACTGACATCTACTACTGCCATTTTAATTCTCCTTTATTGACCGATTTTTAAAGTTTGTTGTAAAAGTTGTTTTGCGGTATTCAGCATCTCAACATTGTTTTTATAGCTTTGGCTGGCTGACATCATATTGGCCATTTCCTCCACCATATTGACGTTAGGCTTAAAGATATAACCCGCCTCGTTCGCCATGGGATGTTGCGGAGCATACTCTTGACGTAATGGCGCTTGGCTTTCGACCACGCCTTTTACGTGAACGCCCTTGGCAGCTGATTGATGCGAACTCATTTGATCTTGCAGGACAGCTGCAAACACTGGCTGACGTGCACGATACGTTTCGTTGCTGCTACTGCTGACGGTATCGGCATTTGCCATGTTACTGGCTACAAGGTTTAGCCGTGTTGTTTGCGCGCTCATGCCGCTGCCAGCGATATCAAAAATATTGTATAAAGACATGCTTATTCTCCTCTGAGCGCCGATAGGTAAGACGAGATTTTGCCATTCACGAAACGTAAGGATGTTTGGTAATCCATTGCGTTTTCTGCGTAACTGGCTTGTTCAACTTGAGCATCGACGGTATTACCATCGAGCGAAGCACTGTTTGGTATGCGATAAGCCAATGACACTGCCGCGGGTGTTTTATCAAACCCTATGTGACGACTATGGGTTGTTTCAACATGAGCAGCTGGCGTGTTTAAACCACTTAGGACAGATTTAAAATCAAAATCTCTGGCTTTATACCCAGGAGTATCCGCATTCGCCATATTTGACGCCAATACTTCTGCCCGCTTTGAGCGATAGATAAGCGCTTGTTCGTGTACGCCAAGTAGTGAGTTAATAGTTGTTGCCATGTGCCACTCCTGTTTCGTTACAAAATAACAATGCAGAAACCATGCCAGTTGATTTATATCTTTTATTTCAAAGACTTAAATAAATTGGCATTTAAGTAAAACTTTTAATAACGGCAACATGGTGGCAAAGCGGCAAGTAAAATGGTTACTTATATTTTATACAGGTAGGGTTTTACACTATATAGATACAGATCTATCGTTTGGGAACGATACCTACAGCCAATAAAAAAGCCTCTTAAAAAAGAGGCTTTTTTATTGAACTCTAAATTATGAATAGAGGGATATATTAAGTGCCCTTCCCATCCCTAGCACTATAGTTTAGCAGGCAAGCCTTGAAGGACTCTCATTCTAGCTTGGATAGCTTTAGCCAATTCATTCGGTTTATATTTAGCCATAAAAATATCAGCCCCGACTTTTTCGACCATGCTTTCATTAAACCCACCGCTTAAAGAGGAGTGCAACATGACATATAAGCCATCTAACTCGGGGATTTTTCGCAACTCTGTCACCAAGGTATACCCATCCATTCTAGGCATTTCAATATCAGATATCAGCATTGTTAAAAATGACGGAACATCTACACCTTCAGCTACCCATTTTCTTAAGGTTTCTAATACCTCTCGGCCATCATTAACAATCGTAGAATCGAGGCCTAAATCATCTAATACTTGCTTAACTTGGTTTTGTGCAACATGAGAGTCATCAGCAATTAGCACATGCCCTTTCCTTTCAAGTCTTGCGTCAACCTGCCCCTTGCTAACACCTTCTGGCGTTCCATTAACTTCACTTAGAATTTTTTCAACATCGATGATAAGCACATATTCATCATCCACCTCTGTTATAGCTGTAACATAACCAGCCGCTTCCGTACCCTCTGGTGGTGGGTTGATATCTTTCCAAAA
>JAHRWG010000275.1 GCA_019090295.1 Cycloclasticus sp.
TGGTTGCTATCATGTCAAATGATCCAAATGACTACCCAGATGACTCGTTTGAGAACATGCAACAAATCGCCAAAGACAAGCAGTATAACTTTCCCTACCTGATAGACCCGACTCAGCAAGTTGCTAAAGCCTATCAAGCCGTCTGCACGCCAGACTTCTTTGGTTATAACCGGCAAGGGGAATTACAATACCGTGGCCGTTTAGATAAAACCGGTCAGAAATCAAACATTAAGGCTGGAAAAAGAGAGCTTGTTGAGGCTATGTTATTGGTTGCTAACACAGGTAAAGGGCCTACAGAGCAAGAACCCAGTATGGGTTGTTCCATAAAATGGATAGCGTGATGACGACTAATATTTTCACTGTCCGACAGTGGCCCGTACTACTGGCCTTTGGCCTAGGATTGATACTGAGCACTTGCCATATGTTGTACTTGCCTATACTTGAAGGCTTTAACTGGATTAGTTTGTTATCAGAAGGATTAATAGCCAGTCTATTTTTTGTTTTAATGCATTATGTCGCTAGGAAAAAAAGCGGAAGACTTGTTTATAGCAGCCTTATGGCAGGCCTCTTATTACTATTCATAGCCTTTTTAACGGATGCTCTAGGTGAGGTATTTAAGCAACCTCCACAGTTAACGGCTGTTTTGGAAGATGCCAGTGAGCTATTAGGCTTGGTGTTGTTGATCATAGGTGTTAATCGGTGGATTAAACAAGATGATGAACGGTATGCTACCTTGCAAAAATTTGCTGAACATGATGCACTGACAGGGCTATTTATGCGTCGACCTTACCAAGAAAAAGCACAGAGTGAGTTTGATCGGTACCAGCGAAGTAAGAGTCAATTTGCCATTTTGATGGTTGATATTGATTATTTCAAATTAATTAATGATCAACATGGTCATGCTGCTGGTGACTTAGTCCTTAAGCGACTTGCCGGTGAGTTGCAGCACAGTATTAGAAAAACAGACATGGTTGCTAGGTGGGGCGGGGAAGAGTTTATTTTTCTTTTGTTAGATGTTGATGAGGGTATGTGCTTCCAGTTGGCAGAGAACCTAAGAAAAAAAGTGGAGAGCTTATCGACCTCTATTGATGATAAGAGCATTCAATTTACCGTTAGTATTGGTGCAACTTTATCGCATAAAGAAGATATATCCTGCGATCACATTATTGATAGGGCAGACAAGCTGCTTTATCGAGCTAAGCGGAAAGGTCGAAACCGTGTTGAAATTAATATGGATGACTAATTATTAACTGGGTGAGCACCTAGACGTCTTTCATGTGTTTATTCAACCTTAGCAGCGAGTGTACGGGTCAGCAAGCTTGCTGTGAATAAGCGTACCCTCAACGATACCCGTCTATAACCATTGCACCTATATGATATTTTTGCACTAAAAAGGTGCTATAAGATGGATGACCTGCGACGTAGTAAAAATCAGAATTAACAAAGATATGCCATTGTTTCAGGGGTTGAAGGCTGGATAATTAATGCTGGCATGCTTGTTGCTCTTGAGTAAATGAATCATAGGCGTAGCAGTATGTGTGCTTAATGGTCTGCTTCCATTCATTCTATATTGAGAGAAAATAATATGTCTTACTTAGTCCCCTCAGAATTCGTTACAAAAATGGTAGATGCTGGTGAATCCAAAATCTTCATGTCCACTCGAGACACCTTAATTCGTTCGTATATGGCAGGTGCTATCCTTGCTTTAGCGGCTGCTTTTGCAATCAGTGTGGCGGTTCAAACAGGGTCACCTCTGATTGGCGCTATCTTGTTCCCAGTTGGTTTTTGTATGCTTTACCTAATGGGGTTTGATCTATTAACGGGGGTGTTTGTACTATGCCCGCTCGCGCTTATAGATAAAAGGCCAGGCGTAACCGTTGGTGGGGTTCTTAGAAACTGGGGGCTGGTTTTTTCTGGTAACTTTGCTGGTGCATTAACAGTTGCTTTTATGATGGCTTTTATTTTTAGTTATGGATTCTCTATTGATCCGGGTGCAATAGGTCAGAAGATAGCGACAATAGGAGAGTCTCGTACCTTAGGCTATGCTGAATTTGGTACTGCCGGGTGGTTTACTATTTTTATTCGCGGCATGTTATGTAACTGGATGGTATCAATGGGTGTTGTAGGCGCCATGATTTCAACATCGGTTAGCGGTAAAGTGATTTCAATGTGGATGCCGATTATGTTGTTCTTTGCGATGGGGTTTGAGCACTCTGTTGTTAATATGTTTTTATTCCCCTCAGGGATTATTATGGGAGCAGAGTTCTCATTTATGGATTACTTGGTCTGGAATGAGATTCCTACCGTATTAGGTAACTTAGTGGGCGGCTTAGCCTTTACAGGGTTAACGTTATACACCACACATGTAAAAACAGCCGCTAAGCGTAGTCTATAACGTTAATACGGAACTGAAGCCCCTAAGTAGCTAGTCTACTTAGGGGCTTTGCATGAAAAAGGGGGGCTTATGCAAATACCTTTTCGTTCATATGGAACCTCAACTATGTCCTCAGAAATTATTTGTGACTGTTAAGCTCCTCTGTTGTTCGTGCTGAGGCTGAGCTGACGCTCTTTTCATTGTAAAAGTATCATACGCATGATTAAAGAATTACAAATTTCAATCGGCCAGTATTCTGATAAGGGCCGTAAAGAAATCAACCAAGATTTCCATGGTGTGTCTACGCCATTAGAGCCATTATTAACCTCGAAAGGCATAGCCATTGCAATATCAGATGGTATTAGCAGTAGCGATGTCAGCCAAATTGCCAGTGAGGCTGCTGTAACGGGTTTTTTAAGCGATTACTTTGATACACCTGAGGCATGGTCGGTAAAGAAATCAGCCCAGCGTGTCATTGCGGCTAGTAACTCTTGGTTATTTTCACAAAGTCAGCAAGGCCTGCATCGCTATAATAAAGATAAAGGCTACGTATGTACGCTGAGTGCCATGGTTATTAAATCAACCACGGCCCATCTTTTTCATGTGGGTGACGCGCGGATTTATCAAATTCACGGTGGTTCATTTGAGCAACTGACAGATGATCACCGATTATGGGTATCGGAAGAAAAAAGTCACCTTAGCCGTGCGCTAGGTGTGTCACAACAAA
>JAHRWG010000276.1 GCA_019090295.1 Cycloclasticus sp.
CTGATGGTTTTAAACTCGCTGACAAGCTGAGCTCACCATAATGTTCGGATAGGTGCACTAATGCAGCTGGTAAGCCGGGAATACCCGCTGCTAGCGCGCCATTAACTGATGCTGCCTTATTTGCCTGCCCATTAGCACCTATGTACATATCTCGGTGCGCGGCATTCGGTGCCACTTCTCGACCATCGACCATCACTTGCTTGCCATCGCTCGCACGGTGCAGCAGCCAAAAGCCACCCCCACCCAAGCCTGAACCAAATGGTTCTACCACCGCCAACGCTGCGCTGACAGCAACCGCAGCATCAAAGGCATTCCCACCTTGATTCAATACATCTAAACCGGCTTGCGTCGCAGCAGGATGTGCACTGGCTACTGCCTGCCCAGGTGGCTGTGCATTTTTTGTCTGGCAGCCTAAGGTTAGTAGCAGTATTAATACTATTAAAAAAATACGAGTCATTGTAAGGTCCTATTTAGCTGCCATTAGTTGTTGGTACTTCAACTCTAATTGCGCTGTACTTTCTTCATGGTTTGGATCTTTCGGAATACACTCAACGGGGCAAACCTCAACGCACTGTGGCTCATCAAAGTGACCTACACATTCGGTGCATAGATTTGGGTCTATTTCATAAATTTCTTCGCCTTGAGTAATGGCGTCATTCGGGCATTCAGGTTCGCAAACATCACAATTGATGCATTCATCGGTGATTAATAAAGACATAATTAGCTTAATTTCTCCATAATAGCCTGCTCAATAACAGCAGGAACAAAATTTGATATTTTACCATGATGCCGCGCAATGTCTCGCACCAGTGTAGATGATAAGTCGGCCCACTGAGAGTGAGTGGTTAAAAAAATAGTTTCGAGTTCTGGCATCATCTGCCTGTTCATTCCCGCCATTTGGGCTTCATATTCAAAGTCGGCAATTGAGCGAACACCTCGCACAATAATGCTGGCATGCTGTTGACGTGCTAGATCAACTAACAAGCCGTCAAAGGCAATGACTTCAACTTGCTGATGAGTGCATAAAGCTTGCTTGGCTAAATCAACTCGTTGCTGCAACTCAAAAAGAGGGCTCTTCCCTGCACTTGCCGCAACGGCTACAACCACTTTGTCAAACAGCTCTAGTGAGCGTTGAATAATATTAATATGGCCATTAGTCATAGGGTCGAACGTACCGGGATATATAGCTGTTTTACTCACATTGATTCCCGATGATATAAATAATACGCCACTTGACCGGCTGTTTTGCAGCGATGCTGCTGCCAATTGCTGGGTAAAAAGTCTAAGTCTAGCTTTCGCTCACACTCTAAGTAAATAACGGCTTCTTCGGCTAAACAGCCACTGCTTTCTAAATACTTGCAACATTCAATAAGCTCACCATGCTTGAAAGGTGGGTCTAAAAAAACCACATCAAACCCTGGTGTATCTTCTTTAAACTTAGTTTTCAAATAATCCAGCGCAGTACGATGCATTAGTTGCACCGTCTCTGCGGCTAATGCACCCTTATTGTCACGCAGTGATTTAATGATTTTAGTATCACGCTCAACCATCAAAACACTTTGCGCCCCTCTTGATGCTGCCTCAAAACCTAACGCACCACTGCCAGCATATAAATCTAAACAACGTGCGTTTGTTAAGTAGCCTTGCAGCCAATTAAACAAGGTTTCTCTAATGGGGTCGGTGGTTGGGCGTAACCCGTCAATACTCGGAAATTCTATTCTCCGCCCACCCCATTGCCCACCAATAATTCTTACTCGATTTTGCTTACCTGACATTACTTCTTTTCACCTGTTATTTGCCCAACTGTTACCATCACCATCTTATCAACAGCAAGTCTGCGCTGAAATGTCTCTTTAATTTGCTCCACACTAACCGCATCAATATTTTTCAAATAGGTATTTAAATAATTCAACGGTGTATCGGTGGCAACAATACTTACCACACTGCCAAGTAGTTTTTTATTGCTATCTAAACGTAACGCAAAGCCGCCACTAATATTCTTCTTAGCCGCAATTAATTCCTGCTCCGTTGGCCCTTTTTCAATAAAATCAAGCAGTGTTTGTTTGACTGCTGAAACAGCTTCATCACTTTTTTCATTCTGTGTTTGCAAGCCTATCAAAAACGGGCCCTTCTGAACCATTGGGTGAAAGTAACTATAAGCACTGTAAGCAAGCCCTCGCTCTTCACGGATCTCTTTTACAATCCGCGAGCTAAAACCACTGCCCCCCAAAATATGATTGCCTAGGTATAAAGCAAACTTATCAGCATCATTATGTGCCATCACGGGCAAGCTATACATTAAGTGCGTTTGCTGAGAAGGATACTCCAAATGGATTGCTGTCCCTTTTGTCAAATCATCAACCTCGGCAATGGCTGCAGCCTTTTGACCGGAGGGTAAGTCAGCCAGTAATTCCTCTGCCATCTTCTCGGCTTGTTGACGCGATATGCCCCCCACTAACACTAACTTTGCATTATTGGCCACATAGTAGGTTTTATAAAAGTTATTTAATTCAACTAGGCTGATCTCGGCGACTGATACTGCATCACCTTGAATGGGGTTAGCATACGGGTGCCCCTTATAAATTTCTTTATATAACGCCAACTGAGCTAAAACACCGGGTGATTCTTCTCGTCGCTTAATACTGAGTAAATTTCGCTGTTTTTCACGTTTAAAATCTTTCTCTGGAAAATCAGGTTTATTTAGTACCTTTTTAAATACCGCCCATGCTGGCGCGAGTGCATTAGGGTCACTTAAGCTTCTAAAGCTAAGCGTACTAAAATCTCGCGAACTACCGGTGGATAGCTGCGCACCGACACTCTCTAACTGCTCGGCTATTTTCTGTGCATTTTGCCCAGCCGCACCTTGGTCTAGCAAGCTACTCGTTAATGCTGCCAAACCAGAGTATCTACCGTCATACGCGCTACCGGCATTAAATACCACACGAGCATCTACAATTGGCAAGCCATCGGTGGCTACAAAATAAACATGAGCACCATTTGTCATTTTCCAGTGCTGAATAGTTGGCACGGCCATCACTACCGAGCAGGCAAACCATAAAACGACTCCCGTGACTATTTGATAATTACTGCGCATGGGCAAGCTCCTGAGTTGATTCTCCCTTTGGTCCCTGACTCTTAGGCAACATGTACACCACGGTTAAATGGTCTTCGATAAGGTATTTATTGGCAACATATTGAATTTTTTCTGCACTAACGGCTTTAACCTTATCAACATATTCGGCACTTTTCTGCCAACCCACACCGACGGTTTCCAGCATACCTAACTGCATTCCCTGATAAAAATTCGAGTCCTTTTCATACACAGAGGCGGCAACCACCTGAGCTTTTATACGGTCCAGCTCTTTTTTACTAACGGGTTCAGTTTTCAGTAAATTAATTTGTTCAATGATAGCTTTTTCTAACGCATCTACACTGTGCCCTTGCGTAGGAACACCATCAAATAAAAATAAATTAGCTAAGCGAGAGTTCATATCGTAACCTGCACTTACACTGGTGGCCACTTGCGAGCCTCGAACTAAATTAGCCACCAAACGTGCACTGCTACCACCACTTAAAATACCCGACAATACTTCCAAGGCATAAATATCCTCATCATGCTCAACTGAGTTGAGTACAGGTACTTTATAACCCATTAATAAATACGGAGCCTTTGCCGTTTGCTTGACAATACCGCGGCGAATTCCAAGCTGAGGTACTTCTACGCGCTGCTTAACCGCTTTAAATTCGACAGCAGGAATACCCCCAAAGTATTGTTCGGCCAGTTCAAAAACTGTCGCTGCTTGAATATCCCCGACGATCACTAATGTGGCATTATTGGGTGCATACCACTGCTGATACCAAGCGCCAAGGTCAGCTAACGTCATATCATCCAAATCTTGCATCCAGCCAATAATTGGATTGCGGTAGGGACTACTGGTAAAGGCCATCGCTTTAAAATACTCATACGCTTGCGACTGGGGCTTGTCTTCTGTTCGCAGCCTGCGTTCTTCCATAACAACTTGCAGTTCTTTTACAAATTCCTTTTCTTGCAGCTTTAATCGCTGCATACGTTCTGCTTCAAGTCGCATACTCACTTCAAGACGAGAGGCTTCCATGGTTTGAAAGTAAGCCGTGTAATCCGCCCCTGTAAATGCATTTTCACGACCACCATTTTCCGCAATGATTTTTGAAAACTCGCCTGACTGCAAGTTATCAGTCCCTTGAAACATCATATGCTCCAACACATGAGATAACCCCGTAATGCCATCGTATTCGTAGCTAGCGCCAACTTTATACCAGATCTGTGACACCATCACAGGCGCTCGACGATCTTCTTTTACTAATACTTTTAAGCCATTTTTCAGTACTTTTTCGTGTACTATATTAGGTGTATTTTCTGCTGTAGCAAAAGCGCTCAGCGAATAAAACATCGTCAGAATAAAAACTGTTATTAATAGTTTTTTCATTTTGCTCTCATATAACCCTATTTAGAATGGGCATTTTACGACACCGCCCTCGGAAAGACACGATATCATGTTTGGATTTGGTAAGAAAAAAAAGGACATAACACCTCAAGACACACCTATTGCTAATGACAATAGCCCCGTTGATAAGCCTAAAACTGGCTTCTTTGGCCGACTTAAAAATCAACTTTCCAAAACTCGCGCGGGGTTAACTGGTGGTTTAGGGCATTTATTCCTCGGTAAAAAGCAAATAGACGAGGAGTTATTTGAAGAACTAGAAATGCTGCTACTAACCGCCGATGTTGGCATTGAAGCAACCCAGCAAATTATCGAGCAACTGACCCAGCGCGTTGCTCGTAAACAGTTAGCAGACCCTCAGGCACTTAGCGTGGCGCTCCAAGAAGAAATGTTATCCATTTTAGAACCTAACCAACAAGCGTTAAGTATTCCTGAAAGCCCCGACCCTTTTGTTATTTTAGTTGTTGGTGTCAATGGCATGGGGAAAACCACCACCATAGGTAAACTTGCAAAACGCTTTCAGGCTGAAGGTAAAAGCGTTATGTTAGCTGCTGGCGACACGTTTAGAGCGGCTGCCATAGAACAATTACAAGAGTGGGGCACCCGAAATGATATCGAGGTTGTTGCTCAACATTCTGGGGCTGATTCTGCCTCGGTTATTTATGACGCATTCGAAAAGGCACGCGCACGTAAGGTAGATGTTCTTTTGGCTGATACTGCAGGACGCTTGCACACTCAAACCAACCTAATGAACGAGTTAAGCAAGATTAACCGCGTTATTAAAAAGCTTGATGACACCGCACCGCATGAAGTGATGCTTGTTCTTGATGCTGGCACAGGACAAAATGCACTCGCGCAGGCCAAAAATTTTAATGAGGCGACCCCTTTAAGTGGTATCACCCTTACCAAGTTAGATGGCACCGCTAAGGGCGGCATTATTTTTGCGCTAGCAAAGCAACTGAATATACCTATTCGGTTTATCGGCATAGGTGAGGGCATTGACGACTTACAAGCATTCAATGCTAAAAGCTTTACTCAAGCCTTGTTTGAATCTGACGTTGACACCCAATAGTGCTGCAATTTATTAATGTTAGCAAACGCTACCCCACCGGAGCGGAAGCCCTTAAAAACATAAGCTTTGAACTAAGCCATGGGGAAATGGCCTTTTTAACCGGCCATTCTGGCGCGGGTAAAAGCACCCTCTTGAAACTAATTGCTGTTCTCGAGCGAAGCACTCAAGGGCAAGTTTTGCTAGACAAACAAAACCTTGGCCGGCTAGCTAAGCGAAACGTACCCTATGCCCGCCGAAAAATTGGTATGATTTTTCAAGATCATCGCTTATTGCACGATCGCACGGTATTTGACAATGTCGCTTTACCACTCATTATTGCTGGGCTTAATCACCATGAGGTTAAACGGTTGGTAAGGGCCGCCTTAGACAAGGTTGGTTTATCCGGTAAAGAACAGCGTTATCCAATTACCTTATCAGGCGGTGAACAGCAGCGCATCGGGATTGCACGTGCCGTTGTCAATCGCCCACCGATGATTCTTGCTGATGAACCGACCGGAAACCTTGACCCTGCTTTGTCCGAAGAAATTATGCAGCTTTTTGAGCAGTTTAACCAAGTAGGCGTCACTGTTCTTATTGCGAGTCATGACATTGCACTGATTCAGCAAATGGGCTATAGAACGCTTCAATTATCTCAAGGTGAACTTTTGGACAATCATGGCCAGTCGTAGACGTAATATTCAACGCCCTAAGCAACTGTTTAATGTGCGGTCATATTTACTGATTCACCTACATAGTTTTTTTGCTAGCTTAGGCCGGTTTTCCAAAACCCCTTTCAACTTTATGATGACCGTCAGTGTTATTGCTATCACCCTGTCATTACCTGCTGGCCTACTGGTTTCTATAAGCAACCTTACCGAGTTAAGTAACCAGATTGATTTCAACCATAATATCAGCCTCTTCCTTAAACAGGATATCACTCAAAAGCAAGCCAAGGCACTGACCACCAGTTTGGCTCAACACCCTCACGTAGAGCAGGTCACCCTTATTGATAAAGAGACGGCTTTATTAGAGTTTGAAGAATACAGCGGTTTTGGCCTCGCCATTAAGGCTCTTCCCGACAACCCTTTACCGCATGTTATTTTACTAACCCCTCAGACCAGTAACGACCAAACCACGGTTATTACTACCTTAATTGCTGAACTTGAAAAGCAGCCCGATATTCAATTGGTTCAAATGGACATGGACTGGCTAGAAAGATTAAATGGACTGCTTCAAATTGCTCAGCGAGCCGCCAGTTTAGTAACCGCTTTACTTGGGTTGGCCGTTTTATTAATTATAAGCAACACTATTCGTCTAGAGCTTCAAAACCGTAAAGATGAAATTGATATCACACGTTTAGTTGGAGCAACACCCGCATTCATTACACGCCCTTTTC
>JAHRWG010000277.1 GCA_019090295.1 Cycloclasticus sp.
GCATATGCGCCTTTGTAATCGCGTTGCTTGTAGGTTTCAATATCCGCTTTAACATAAACAACAATGTTATTTTTAACCATGTCACGGATGGCTTTTCTGGACTGTTTGTAGGGTGATACGAATGATGCCACGGTTGAAATTGAGTTATTTTGCAGGGTACAAATCAAGTTACCTATTCGATGCATATGACGATTACGGTCTTCTCGGCTATAACCAATGTTTGGGATGAGATCACGAATATCTTTTGAATCGATTCGCTCTAACGGGATGTGTAACTTATCCAGTTCATCGTAAACCTTATCAGCAATGGTTGTTTTACCACTGAGCGGCAGGCCTGTGAACCAAAGATTGAAAGGGTCTATCCGTTGCCTACCCCATCTAATTTTAAACCATGCACGTTCATGCACCCAAAACAGCCCTATTTTCAACACCGTTTCTATTGCGCCTGCAGCAATCGCGAGATCTAAACGGTCAAAGAAAAGGTAAACAATAAGAATGGTTGTTGCGGTTGCTATAACTCGCCATGTAATGCCCTTGGCGATAGAACGTTTGTTGGTTTCTTTGTACATGCCTTTATTCTACGTCTTATCGCTAGAAAGATTCATTACATTTTCAGGGATTGCTTGCGTAGGTCTGGCTGTATTTTAATACTGTGGCCATTTCCACTTTAATGGCACTGTAGACTCACCCCTTCTTTGTTGGGCTTCCTTCGTCAGCCGCAACCTACACTTTTGTTCCTTTTAGATTGCTGTAGAGGCTCTTTTAAGCCCGGCAATCCTTAACCTATCATCCCAATGGTTAATTTTGAGCTTGCTTGTTGGGCTTCCTACGTCAGCGCCAACCTACGGCTTGAGGCGCTTTTTGTTGGGCTTCATTTTTTAAGCCCAACAAACGGTTTTACGATAACAATTCATCTATTGGCCGACAGCCCCACTCAGGAAAGTGCAGCCTAACCAGTGCATTTAAGTCTTTTTCGAAGGCGCTGTATTCACCAACCTTGCTGGGCTTGCTAGCCTCATTGGGTGCTTTTAAAATCATGCCCGCCGCTAAGGTGGCATGGGTATATTTATCAATAACGATAAAACTACCGGTTCCTTTTACATCCGAGTATGGGTCAAACGCAATAACTTGATTTAAGGACAGCTGGCACTGTGCAATTTCATTCAGTTGCAACTGCTCAGCGCTTGTTTTCTCAAGCGAGTTAACATCAATTTTATGGTCAATTTTATTAAAGCGCCCAGGCACAACATTCGACGCGCGTTTAATTAAGTAATCCACACCTGGCTGCATGGCTGCTTCATTCATCCAAACAAGGTTTACCTCGAACTGATCAGATAATTCAGGCCAATCATCGCTTTTAACGATCATATCACCACGGCTAATGTCTACTTCATCTTCAAGCGTTAAGGTAATAGCCATTGGTGCAAAGGCTTCGTTAATCTCCATCTCGCTTTCACTAACCGATGGCTGAATAACCTGCTTAACCACCGAGGTTTTTTGTGACGGCAGCACGGTAATACTATCGCCTACTTTAATGCTGCCCGCTGCGATCGTGCCACAAAACCCTCTAAAGTCTAGGTGTGGCCGATTAACGTACTGCACTGGCAAACGGAAATGGTCCAAGTTAACCGTATCGTTCAACGGAATGTTATCTAGCTGAGTCATTAACGGGGCACCGTCATACCAAGCCATTGGCTCACTTGCATTTACCACGTTATCACCCGTTAAGGCAGACACTGGCACAAATACTGGTTTATCAATACCAATTGAACTTGCAAATGTGGCGTACTCTTCTTTTATTTCGTTGAAACGTTGTTCACTAAAATCAACCAAATCCATCTTATTAACGGCTACAACAATGTGCTTAATACCTAATAAACTGGTGATATAACTGTGCCGGCGCGTTTGCGTTTGCACGCCATAACGGGCATCAATTAATATAATAGCCAAATCAGCGGTTGATGCACCTGTTGCCATATTGCGCGTATATTGCTCATGCCCCGGGGTGTCCGCAATAATAAATTTGCGCTTATCAGTGGCAAAGAAACGATATGCCACATCAATGGTAATGCCTTGCTCTCGTTCTGATTGCAAACCGTCAACAAGCAAGGCTAAGTCAATCGCTTCACCAGTCGTGCCGTGTTTTTTAGAATCCTTATTAATCGCCGCTAGCTGATCCTCAAAGATCATTTTACTGTCATGTAATAAGCGGCCAATGAGTGTACTTTTGCCGTCATCTACGCTACCGCAGGTAATAAAACGTAATAGCTCTTTGTTTTCGTGCTGCTTTAGGTATGCCTCAATATCCGACTCAATCAGATTATTTTGCTCAATAGCCATTAAAAGTACCCTTCCATTTTTTTCTTTTCCATTGACCCAGACTCATCATGATCAATCATTCTGCCTTGGCGCTCTGATACCTTGGTCAACAGCATTTCTTGAATAATTTCAGGCAAGGTTTCGGCCGTTGATGCCACCGCACCCGTTAAAGGGTAACAACCCAAAGTTCTAAAACGTACCTTTTCCATCACCGCTTTGGCCCGCAGTTCTTCAGGCATACGGTCATCATCCACCATGATTTTAGTGCCGCCGTACTCAACGACTGGACGCTCTTTGGCAAAGTACAAATCAGGAATAGGAATGCTTTCCAAGTAAATATATTGCCAAATATCAAGTTCCGTCCAATTTGACAAGGGAAATACTCGAATGGACTCACCCTGCTGATGGCGACCATTATAGGTATCCCATAGTTCGGGGCGCTGCGCCTTTGGGTCCCAGCGGTGATTTTTATCGCGGAACGAATAAATACGTTCTTTCGCGCGAGACTTTTCTTCATCACGCCGAGCACCGCCAAACACCGCATCGTACTTATATTTATCCAACATCTGGCGTAAGCCCTCTGTTTTCATAATATCGGTATGCATAGAAGAGCCATGTACGAAGGGAGAAATATTCTGCTCATCACCTTTGGGGTTGATATACACCAATAATTCCATGCCAACTTCTTTAGCCCGTTTATCACGGAACTCAATCATTTCCTTAAACTTCCATTGCGTATCAACATGCACCAAAGGAAATGGCGGTTTTGCCGGGAAAAAAGCTTTTTGAGCCAAGTGCAACATCACTGACGAATCTTTGCCGACGCTATAAAGCATGGCCGGATTATCAAATTCTGCCACCACTTCTCGTATAATGTGTATAGACTCTGCTTCTAATCGCTTTAGATGAGTCAGGCGTTTTTCGCTTATAACCATATCTTGCTCTTTTGACTAAAATATATAATTTTTAATTATAAAGAAATTTTCATAACTTTGCTTATTTTATTACTTTGACAACTCGAATCAAGCTTTCCGATACCGATTTATGCGTAAAATGCGGCCTGTGCTTACCGCATTGCCCAACCTATACGCTCACTAAGAACGAAAATGAGTCACCTCGTGGTCGCTTAGCATTAATGCAAGCTTGGTCCGAAGGTCGCCTAGAACTCTCTAGCCGCTTAAATCAGCATATTGACCAATGCCTTAGTTGTGGGTCGTGTGAAGCCATGTGCCCAGCACAAGTCCCGTATACACGTTTGGTGAATGAATTTCGCGGGGCAACAAACGCACCTAATGACTCTAGATTAAGCCGGCTAGAAACGCTCGCTATTAATGGCTTACGCGGCTCGCACCGACAAGCCATGAGTTATGCCGTTGACTTGTACCAGAAGCTTGGGCTTAGCAAGCTCCCGCTACACCACAATAACTATTTAGCCCCTCAAGCTAACACAACAAAGCTTAAGGAACACTACCCGGCCTTAGGCAAGGTTAAACGTGGGCATATCGCCCTATTTACTGGCTGTGCCAACGAGGTGTTTGATAAAAGAACCCTCCATGATTCAATATTTCTACTGCAGCATTGTGGATTTGAGGTTAGCATTGCCCATGGACAAACCTGTTGTGGCGCACTCGATTTACACGCCGGCAAGCAACAAGCAGCCGACAC
>JAHRWG010000278.1 GCA_019090295.1 Cycloclasticus sp.
CCAAAAGGTCCATCGATATGGTCAAGTTTTGTTTCTCCAGTTTCAAGTGATGAAAAGGGCAATATTTGCTGTTCTAAAGAAGGCGATGACAGTTGCGCCCCATTTTCAAAACGTACTGCGTAATAGTGACCTGAAGAGGCTCGTTTATAAATGGGGTTGATGTATTGAATATTGATTTTATTGGTTTGATTCGGGGAAAGTGCGACAAGTAAATTATCGGCATCATGTTCAAGTCTTGTGACCAAGAACCCCTCTGTAATGGTCTTTATCGATTGATTCTCTAGTATCCAAAATAAGCCAATTAAAACGATTAAGGATAGAGCAAGCCAAACCTGTAGATGTCGTTGTAGTGAATTCATTATTTGTCTGCCATATATGTATAGCCTTGGCCTCGGCGTGTTTTAATTAAATCTTGCCCCAGTTTTGCTCTTAAGTGACGAACATACACTTCGATCAAGTTACTATCTCGGTCAAAACTTTGTTCGTATACGTGTTCTGTTAATTTAGTTTTAGTAAGTATTTTTCCAGGGTTCAGCATGAAATAGCGTAATAATCGAAATTCGGTACCCGTCAATGAAATAACTTCACCATCTGCTAGAGTGACTTCCTGACGTGCTTCATTAAGATCTAAGTTGCCGCTTTGTATGGTTTGCCCAGGCATGTTGTTACTTCGCTTGATTAGCGCTTGAATGCGCATAAGGAGCTCTTCGTGATGGAATGGTTTGCCTAAATAGTCATCGGCACCTGCTTTAAATCCTTCGACACGTTCATGCCAAGCATCACGTCCAGTGAGGACAATAACTGGGAGTTGGTTCCCTTGGTTTCGCCAATTATGCAGTACCTCAAGCCCCGAACGTTGCGGTAACCCTAGATCAAGAATAACGGTGTCATAGGGTTCTTCGTTGCCCATAAATTCCGCATCAACACCATTGTCAGCGCAGTCAACAGCAAAGCCATGTCGCTCAAGTTCTTTCTTAAGTGGAGCCGCGATCAATTCATCATCTTCAGCTAAAAGAAGTCGCATAAAGTAGTTTGCATCCCCATTGTTGTTTCATTTAAGTTTATGTGCACGATTTAGATAAAGGCACTATATGAATTATTCTAAATGAATTATTCTAACGCTAATAGCCGCGAACTTTCTGGCTTCTTTATTGTTTGACGGCTAGTTGATAATTTTATGATCAAAGTCAATTTTTTATGCGTTCTCCTTAGGCGCAGTTGATTTTTTCAGTTTCATTTAAGCTTCGAAGGTTAGTATGTCGGCTATGAAACTTAAAATGACAGTACTAATCGTAGCCCTCTGCCAACAGATGTTTGTGTTTGCTCAAGACGAGCAAGACTCAAATATTGACCATGCGCATACAGCCCCTTTAATAACATCCGCTGAATTATCTTTACATGAAGTCGTTGAAAAAACATTTCAACGAAATCCGCAATTAGCGGTATTACAGGCTCGACTCCAGCATGCAGATGCGTTGCGCAATAAGGCTCAAAGTTTATGGGCCGATGATCCATCCTTTACGCTAAGCCATTACAGTGATCGTACGCATGCGAGAGAAGGTTTGCAGGAATGGGAGGCTGGTTTAGACCTTCCGCTTTGGTTACCTGGGCAGAGAGATGCTAGGCGGAAAACCTCCGAGCGACAACATCAATACGTTAACGCCTCTGAGTCAGCTTTGAAGCTGCACTTGGCAGGTATTGTTCGTGAAATATTGTGGGACATTTCGCTGAGTAAAAATGAGATGACGGTGGCTAAACAAGAGTGGAATGTCGTAAAGAAGCTTGAAAAGGACGTAAAAAAACGCGTTGAGTTGGGTGACCTTGCTAGATCAGATCTCATCATTAGTCAGCAAGAGTCGTTATCAAAAGAAGCGGCATGGCGGATTGCTTACCAGGAATATCGCCATGCACAGCACCGTTACGACATGGTGACAGGGTTACCTGTCTTGCCGAAAAGCTTTGAAGAGCAGGCCATTAACGACGTCAGTATTAGTATGGAACACCCCCTGTTGAAAGAGTCTCATAACAAGGTTGCAAAAAGCGTTGCTGAGCGTGATCAAGTGATGATCGAAAAAAGAGGGAATCCTTCATTGTTTGTTGGTTCAAGGCGAGAAAGGGGGGCATCAAATGAAGGTTATGTAGATGCGATTGGCCTCAGCTTGAACATACCATTCGGTTCGAAATCACATAGCCAGCCGAAAGTAACGGAAGCAGAAGTCATATTAAGCGAAAGCCGTAGCCAGATGGAAACGTTACATCGTAAATTAAATATGGCGATTCAGGACGCTAGTAGAAAGCTTAGTGCCACGGCAGAACAATACAGTTTTGCGAAGCGTCAAAATGAATTGTCCAAAAAGAATTTAAACATGTCTCGTAAGGCGTTTGCACTAGGCGAAACAAGTTTACTTGAATTAATTAGAGTTCAGGCGCAAGCATTCACAATAGAGCGGCATATGCATCAAAAACATCTAGAAGTGGGTTTACAGACCGCTCGCCTAAACCAAGCAAAAGGGGTTATTCCATGAGATTATTTCTATTCGCATCAATTATTACTTTTAGTGTCAATGTGTTAGCAGAAGCACCAACTAACGATACCTTGGTGAGATTGTCTGCAGAACAATCAAAGTCTTATGGCATTGTCATAGAAAATTTGCAACAAGCGGGCGAAGTGTTGGGTGCTCGTTACCAAGCTGAAGTAGTTGTGCCTAATTCACAATTACAGGTCATCAGTGTGTTACAAGGCGGTTTGGTGGAGGGGTTGATGGTAGCCGAAGGGGAGCGTGTGCAAAAAGGGCAAGTGCTCGCAAAAATTAATAGTCCAGGCGTGTTGGAATTACAGCGTGATTTATTACAAACAATGAGCCAACTTAATTTAGCTAGGTCTTCACTGAGTCGGAATAAACAGCTATTGGATGAAGGGATTATTCCAAAGCGCCGTTATCTTGAATCACTGAGTGTCTGGCAAGAGTTAATTACTCAAAAGGAACAACAAGAAACTACGTTGGCATTTTCCGGTATGAGTAGTGAGGCAATCTCTAAACTAGAAAAAACTCGGAAACTAGGCAGTGTGTTGGTCGTAGTGGCACCTTTTGATGGGGTTTTATTGGAACAAATGGCTATACCTGGTCAAAAACTTGGGGCAGCAGATCCATTGTTCAAAATTGGCAAATTGTCACCGCTGTGGTTGGAAATTCACGTGCCTATTTCTGTTGTTACCAAGGTCAAAGTTGGTGGTATGGTTGCCATTCCTAACCTTAATGTCCAAGGAAAAGTGATCACGATTGGTCGAATGGTGCATGCCGCTGATCAAGGCATATTAGTGAGGGCGCTCGTTGAAAATAATGTAGAACAATTACGCCCGGGCCAAGTTGTTCAGGTTCGTATTGCGATAGAAACAAGCGCACAACAGAATTACTACATGGTTTCACGTAAATCGATCGTCCGGCTAGATAAAGAAACGATAATTTTCATTGAACACGAACAAGGTTATGAGGCGGTAAAAGTGGAGGTTATTGGCGCGCGCGAAGGAGAGCAGATTATTGCCGCTAAAAAAAGCATTTTAGCGCCAGTTGTAACCAGTGGAGCTGTCTCATTGAAAGCGATATTAATGGGTGCGGGCGGAGAGGGGTAGCTTACGATGTTAAATAGAATAATTCAATTTGCGTTGACTCAACGTTTGCTGATGATGATGGTGACGATTATCCTCGTTATCGCTGGCTGGAAATCCTTTCAAACTTTGCCGATTGATGCTTTTCCTGATGTTTCAACCACGCAAGTAAAAATGATTATTAAAGCGCCAGGGATGACCCCAGAGGAAGTTGAAACCCGTATTACTGCGCCCATTGAAGTGGAAATGCTGGGTATCCCCAAGCAAAGTATGCTGCGCTCTATGTCTAAATATGCGTTGGCTGATATTACGGTCGATTTTGAAGATGGCACTGATATTTATTGGGCGCGTCAGCAAGTTTCTGAGCGTTTGAGCGCCATTTGGGGTGATCTGCCATCCGATATTGGAGGCGGTGTTGCTCCGATGACAACACCCCTGGGTGAAATGCTTATGTTTACGATTGAGAGTGATCGACTGTCCATTATGGAAAAACGTTCACTACTTGATTGGGTGTTAAGACCAGCATTGAGAACGGTGCCCGGTGTTGCGGATGTAAATGCCTTGGGTGGTTTGGTTCGTACGTTTGAAGTAACGCCGGATATCACCCTAATGAATGCACAAGGCATTACTCTTGATACCTTACGGACAGCGCTAACAGAAAATAATAGGAATGACGGTGCTGGGCAGCTAATTGATGGTGAAGAAACGTTGTTGATTAGGAGTGATGGTAGTATTCGGTCCTTGGAAGATATCGGTGATATTGTTGTTAAAGCGCATCCCGTCGAGCCCGTAACCATACGTGATATTGCAGCGGTAAGCATCGGATCGTTAACACGTTACGGTGGCGTCACAAGAAATGGGCAAGGTGAAGCGGTTGAAGGACTCGTGTTAGGGCTACGTGGTGCTAATGCAAGAGAATTAGTGGAAGGCGTGTCGCAAAAGTTAGACGAGTTGCAATCCGCATTACCGGAAGGTGTAACGACTCGCGTTTTTTATAATCGCGGTGATTTAGTGGATAGAGCTGTAGAAACGGTTGGTACAGCGTTGGGAGAAGCGATCATATTAGTCTTGATTCTACTCCTATTGTTCCTAGGCGACTTGCGGGCGGCGTTAACCGTTGCATTAATCTTACCACTGGCTGTGTTGGGTACCGTTATATTGATGCGCCAGTTTAATTTATCAGCCAACCTCATGAGTCTTGGAGGACTAGCGATTGCTATTGGCATGTTAGTCGATGGGGCCGTCGTAGTGGTTGAAAGCATCGTGTCCGAATTGGGTCAGAAAAAGAAAACCACGTTATTGCCACGTTTACATATTATCTATCGAGCGGTAGCTGATGTTGCTTTGCCGGTGACGACGGGTATCATTATTATTATGGTTGTGTTCTTGCCATTGCTAACACTGCAAGGCCTTGAGGGAAAATTGTTTTCGCCGGTAGCAATTACAATTGTCTTCGCACTTGGCGTTTCATTACTACTCTCCTTAACGGTCATTCCAGTGCTGGCCGCGAGTTTGCTAAAGAATGTTAGCCACGAAGACCCTATTTTGGTCAGGTATCTAGAAAAAGCCTATATCCCTGTTCTTAAATACTGTTTGCAATTTAGTAAGGTACCTATTTTTATAGCATTGGCATCACTGGTGTTAATGACGGTGTTGTATTTACAGCTGGGTAAAAGTTTTATGCCAACGTTGGATGAAGGCAACATTATTGTTCAGACAGAAAAATTGCCGTCGATAAATCTGGATGAATCGTTACGTATTGATGACCTAGTAGCGAAAGCTATCATCGAAAAAGTACCTGAAGTGACAGGCATTGTTGCGCGTACAGGGTCTGATGAGATTGGCCTCGACCCAATGGGGTTGAATCAAACCGATATGTTCTTAGAAATAAAACCGCGTGATGAATGGAGTTTTGATACAAAAGAAGAATTTATAGAGAAATTAAGGAGCGTGCTAAGCAACTTCCCTGGTCTTGTTTTTGGTTTTACACAGCCGATTGAAATGCGCGTCTCTGAAATGCTGACCGGTGTGCGAGGTGACGTAGCCATCAAGATTTTTGGAGATGACCTCAATATGCTAAACGATAAGGCACAAGAAATTGCCAGTATCGTTGAAAAACTAGATGGTGCAGAAGATGTTTTTGCGGCACAAAATGATGGCGTGCAATATCTACGGGTGGTGATTAATCGATTGGCTGTCGGACGTCTTGGTTTATCTATTGATGATGTAGAGAGCAACTTACGTTCCCTTATTGAAGGTCAAAATATGGGGACTATTTATGAAGG
>JAHRWG010000279.1 GCA_019090295.1 Cycloclasticus sp.
ATAACTAATGTTCGATTTAATTTAAATTGCACATTACTAAATACTCAAATAATTTACCGAGGAGGCAGTATGTCCATAGAATCAACTTCACCCAGTGAGCAGGCTTTTCAAGAATGCTTGAAAGCACCTAAGCTTGCTATTCCAACCACAATAATGTTTGTGTTTATTATGGCTGGCATTATTTCAACATGGTTTTATGCGATGAACGGCGCTATTCCAATGTGGGCTGGCAGTATTATCAATGGTTTGCTGAGCTATGGTTTATTTAGTGTTATTCATGATAGTGCGCATAAATCATTATCAAGCAACTCATGGTTGAATGAAGGGATTGGGGGTATTGGTCTGTTTTTCTTATTCCCGTACGCCCCAATGCACCCTGTTCGTTGGGTGCATAATCAGCACCATATTCATGCTAATGGCCCAAAGGACCCAGATGTTTTTGAACATGAGGCTAAATGGTGGCAAGTCCCCATTAAATGGTCGTGTTTTGATGCGTATTATATTTATTACTTTTTTAAGTATGGCCAAAAAGTATTGAAAAAGCATTTTGTCAACTTGGTTACATATTACACACTTCTCACTATCGCTGTAACCGTTGCGCTTTACATGGGGTATGGGTATGAAATTTTCATGCTGTGGTTCATTCCAACAAGAATTTCCCTGTTTTTGATTGCAGTTGTTTTTGTTATATTGCCGCATCACCCAGCAACGGTCTCTCAAGCAGAAAATAAATATATGGCAACGACCATGCGCATGGGTTGTGAAGGTATATTGACACCGCTAATGGTGTATCAAAACTATCACTTAATCCATCATCTTTACCCTGAAATACCCTTTTATAAAATGCATAGGGCGTGGTACTTAAAATATGATGAAATAAATGCTGAGAACATCAGTATTCAAAAACCATTTGGTTTAGTGCCCGCTAATATAGATGATCACATAAACTTTGAGCGCCCAGTGACGGAAGTCTAAGTGGAGTTGATTGACATAAATCACTTTTCTGACGATTTATGCTGGTCAAAAACGAAATAGACTTGTTTAATGGTTCACCTAACAGAAGTATAGGCCTGCAGAGGAAAAGCTTTTGTTGCAATGAAAAATTTTAAACTCGAGGAGATTTAAGGCATGGGCAAAAAACAAGATATCAATTTTTCAAATTTTTTGATAGACGATAAAGAAAACGGAATATACCGGGCTGACCGAAAAGTATTTACTGATCCAGAAATCTACGAATTAGAGATGAAGTATATCTTTGAGAAAAACTGGATGTACCTGTGTCATGAAAGTCAGATTAAAAATACAGGGGACTTCTTTACAACCTATATGGGACGTCAACCAGTTATCATAACGCGTGATAAAAAGGGCGATATTAACTGCTTTATTAATGCCTGTACGCACCGTGGTGCACAACTTGTTAATACGGCTGGTGGCAACAAGCGGTCACTAACGTGCCCATTCCATATGTGGTCTTTCAGCATGGACGGCACACTAATGGACTGCGGTGAGAGTAAAGGTAATGTGGGTTATAGTGATAGCTTTACTAAAGATGATTTAGGTCTTAAAAAAATTGGTAATGTAGAAAGCTACCGTGGTTTTGTTTTTGGTGTTTTAGATGATAACGCCTGCAGCTTAGAGGAATATCTAAGAGAAGCAAAGCACATGATTGACTTACTGGTTGACCAGTCCGAAGAAGGGCTTGAGATACTACCAGGTGCAACGTCGTATACCTATGATGGTAATTGGAAACTTCAAGCTGAAAACGGTGTGGATGGTTATCACTTAGAAGCGATTCATGGTAACTATGTGATGACAATTGCAAACCGAGCAAAGTTAAAAGGGGATGCTGATAAAGTAAAACCTGTGGCGGTGGGTGATTTAGCAGGCGGAACAACAGAAATGCCAGCAGGTTACTTTTCTTACGGTAATGGACATGTGACTCTATACGGAGAGCTTCCTAGCCCGCAAGATAGACCTCTTCATGTGGGAGGTAGAATGCCTGAAATTATCGAGAAGTTTGGCAAAGAGAGAGGCAGCTTTATGGGTAGTTATTTACGTAATACATGCCTTTACCCTAATGTTTTTATTATGGATCAAATGAGCACGCAAATTCGCCATTTCCGTCCAGTTTCAGTCGATAAAACAGAAGTGACGACCTATTGCATTGCACCTGTAGGTGAGTCTGATGCAGCGCGTGAACGTCGTATTCGTCAATATGAAGATTTCTTTAATGCAACGGGCATGGCGACTCCAGATGATTTAACTGCTTTCTATAATAGTCAATTAGGCTTTATGGGCGAAAAGGCAAAATGGAGTGATATGTCGCGAGGTGCTAAAAACATCGTCCCTGGTGCAAGTGATTTTGCTAAAAGTGTGGGTGTTAACCCTGATGAGTGCGGTATTAACCTTGAAGATGAAGGCTTAATGATCGCTCAGCATAGGCAGTGGGCAGAAATGATGACTAAAGCACAAGCAGAGGAGAAATAAGATGGATGCTTTAACTAAAGAACAGGCGGTAGACGTAATTATTAATGAGTCAGCAGCGCTTGATCACCGGCAGTGGGACGAGTGGACAGGGATGTATACTGAAGATGCAACTTACTGGATGCCTGCTTGGGTTGATGAGTACAACTTAACCACTAACCCTAAGCGTGAAATTTCATTAATATATTATAGTGACCGTTCTGGGTTAGAAGACCGGATTTTCAGAATTCGTACAGAGCTTTCATTTGCTACCACGCCGTTACCACGTACTTGCCACATTAATTCAAACTTTAGGGTTTCTGAGAATGAGGCTGGTGAGATAGTGATACATTCATCTTGGGTAACACATTGCTTTAGTTTGAAAAAGTCTCGTGAAGCGTATGGTGTGCAAGAACATCGTTTACGTAAAACTGACGATGGTTTGAAAATTTGCTACCGTAAAATTACGCTACATAACGATACTGTTGATACCGTGTTGGATGTTTATAACCTGTAAATATTACACGTGCTCTAATAAGAAGCCTGTGCATTAGTTTGCACAGGTTTTTTTTGCATGGGGCTTTATGTTAAACAATACGGTTAGTTCAATGAATGAGGCGATAGAAGAATGGCAAGTTTTAAAGTGACTATTGAAGAGACGGGTGAGCAATATAGGTGCTCAACTGAGCAGCACTTGTTAGGTGGAATGGTTGAGCTAGGAAAACGTGGTATTCCTTCAGGGTG
>JAHRWG010000280.1 GCA_019090295.1 Cycloclasticus sp.
TCATCCAGTAATGCTAGCCATTTTTCATACTCATGGTTATCGAGCAGCCATGCTTCACGGTAGTAAAACTGCTCTATTTCATGTTGAGTTTGTATGCTGGCAAGGTCTTTTAATAATGACTCGGCACTAAAGCTTGCAAGTGTCATGGTGGTCTCCTAAATGTTGCGCAAATAAAATATGCTTAGTTGTTATTCTGGTTTAAGGGTGTCCCAGCTCGGCTCAGTCATCATCCTCATCCAATGCGTATAAAAACCTCGGGCAGCATCTTCACTGTATACATCCCCAACGCGCCCAGGGTAATTTGAGTTCTCTTGAGTTGATTGGCCAAGTCCCATTTGTGCATTAAGAGTCATTTTCCCTGCCATATGCCCGCGTAAAACCTTTTGGATTTCAATCCAATTCTCACCGTCATCCTGTTCAAATACACCACCAGCAGAAAAAGTACGAATATTCTGCTTACGAATCTCATCTTTCATCGATTCAGGCGCATCTTTAGGAACAAGAACAAACAGCCATACCTCCACTTCGTTAGGGCCGCGAGGATGCCATGTGCGGATTGTATTAATCCCAGGGAGGAAGGAGCAATTAGGGAAAATAGTCATATGCTGCCCCATCATTCGTTCGCCCAGCATCTCGCCGCCAAGTCTTTCAGAGGCTTTTTTTGCAGCAGGGTCAGTGGTAAAGTATTCTGTTGCTTTAGGGCCGACGATAGCATGCATGATGCCGGGTTCGTCAACATAAAAACCTGTCCCATGACCGCCCCATTTTGCTCTGAACTGGTTACCCTTTGTTGGAATAACGGCATCTTCTAGGTTCATTTCTTCTGGTAGGCCTGCAATAACGCCAGATAAATGTGCCATGGTGCCAGCGTGGTACATATCACTGCAAAATTGCTCTGCAGCAAACTTCCAATTGCATGGTATAACCCATTTTTGTATGCCGCCAATCACTTCTGTTCCAGCTTCTGAGCGGTCGAGCATGGTATTAATGTATGGGAGTGAATCAGATAAGTAAGTGAGTAGATCCGGTGCTTCTGAATCCCAGTTTGCAAAAACTAAGCCTTTATATGTTTCGACTCTTGCTTGTAAAGGGCTCCATTTTGATTTATCCAAATGGTCGCAATGGGCTTGCTGTTCAAAAGGTACATCAACTAAGTTACCAGCAATGTCATGAGCCCAACCATGGTAAGTACAAACAAATGCTTTAGCATTCCCTTCGTCATCACGTGCCAAACGCATCCCGCGATGGCGGCATTGATTAAGAAAAACCTTAATAGTATCATCTGCTTGCCGTACAACAATAACAGGATCCTCTCCCATATACGTCGTTAAGTAATCACCTTTATTGGGTATATGTGTTTCATGCCCAAGCATTAGCCATGATCGCGCAAAGACCCGCTTAAGTTCAATTTCATAAAGTGCTTGGTCTGAATAGATACGCGCATCGAGCACGCCATCTTGGTCATTGACCAGACCTGTTATTTTTTGGGTAGACCAATGCTCATTTATACTATCGTCATTGTTCATTTCTGTAATACCTCTTCCTCGGTGGTTTATGTTACTAATTAGCAGAGTTAAATATAAGTATTTGCTTATAAATACTATATAAACCAAGCAATTAGGCGATCATTTTATAAACAATAACATAAGCCTTGATAAGAGGGGATTGATTAAAATCAAGAAAATTAAAAATTACTGAAACAATATAACCAGCTGATAAATAGCCTCAATGTATGGGGCATTAAATTGAGTAGAGGATGGAGCAATAGAAGCTACCGTAGGTTGTGTTGTTCTGGCTACGGCGAGCTCCTTTGCTCGGTGCTAAGTTTATAAACAAATACAGGCGATTTATTTACTGGTTGCAATAGCGGTTTGTAGGCCTTGGCAGCCCCAGATTTTCACGCAAGGTTGTACCCTCATATGCTGTGCGGTAAACACCACGTTTTTGTAACTCGGGGACCAGCTTGTCTACAAAATCATCAAGACCCTGAGGTAAAAAAGGAAACATGATATTAAAGCCATCACAGGCATCTGCCTCTAGCCACTCTTCCATCTGGTCGGCAATCATTGAAACGGTACCTACCATTTCTAGGCTGCCAAAAGATGCTCCAACATGTTGAGCTAACTCACGGACAGTCATATTATCCTCTTTTGCCATATCAACCAGTTTCTGGCGCCCAGTTTGCCCCGCATTTGTTTCAGGTATATCAGGCAATGGTGCGTCGAGTTCGAATTTGCTCGCATCACAACCCAGTAAAACAGATAAGGAGCCCATGCCAGTGCTAGGGTCGACCATGCTATCTAATAAGCGCTTTTTGCTTTTCGCTTCTTCTAAGGTATCGCCGATAATAACAAAGCAACCTGGGAATACTTTAAGGTGCTCAGGGTCTCTGCCATAAGCCTTCGCACGTTTTTTTATATCGGCATAGTATTCTTGTGCCGCAGGTATTGTGCTGGCTGCAGAAAAGACCATTTCGGCCACTTCAGATGCAAATTGTCGCCCAGCTTCCGACGCACCCGCTTGAACAATAAGGGGCCAGCCTTGAACGGGGCGAGCAACATTAAGTGCACCCTCGACAGAGTAAAACTCGCCCTTATGCTTCGGAGGGTGTAATTTATTAAGGTCTGCAAATATTCCACTTTCGGTGTCTTGAATAATGGCATCGTCTTCCCAGCTATCCCATAACTTGGTGACCACTTCATAGCACTCTCTGCCACGTCTATAGCGAGTATCATGCTCAACAGCTTCTTCTAAGCCAAAATTAAGGGCCTCAA
>JAHRWG010000350.1 GCA_019090295.1 Cycloclasticus sp.
GTCAGATGTGTATAAGAGACAGTAACAGGCACCGTTGCCTTTGGTGATGTGCAAGAAGATGATCATTATTTCCGCGGTTACAAACTCAAAGAATCTGATCAACAGCAAGGCAAGTTTGAAGCAAGCTATATTAAAGGTATGCCCAAACAAGTGACCGTGGATGAGAACTTCATTCGTCGTGGTCGCGAGCGTTTTGATATTTATTGTGCGCCTTGTCACGGAGCAGATGGTTACGGCCAAGGCACCATTCATTTGCGAGCTTTGGAATTACAACAAAGTGCGTGGGTCCCCCCGACATCGATGCATGTTGAGTTGGTTCAAAATCGTGAAGATGGCCATTTGTTTAATACCATCACCAACGGCATTCGTAACATGCCCGCGTATGGCAAACAAATTCCAGTGAAAGATCGTTGGGCCATTATTGCTTACATTCGCGCTTTGCAGTTAAGCCAAAAATCACCGGTTACCAATGTGCCAGTGGATGTACGCCCGACGTTGCGTTAAGTCGCATCGACTTTGAATTTGAATCTTGTAACACTTAAAAAAAGTGATAAAGAGTAAACGGATGACTGAACAAGAAACAACACAAGCTCCTCAAGAAACGACTTTGGCTAAATGCCGACGTGGGAAGATTTGTATTCCTGCCTTGGGAGCCGTAGGTGTCGGGCTAATCACAGCTTTGATTTTTGCGATTGCTGATGCCCATTATGGCATGGCTCGTTTTATGTTTGCGTATTTGATCAGCTATGCTTTCTTTTTAAGTATTAGCCTTGGCTCGCTGTTTTTTATCTTGATTCAGTACATCGCTCGAGCCGGTTGGAGCGTGACTTCAAGACGTGTTGCCGAGGTGCTTGCGATGACCATGCCGGTGATGGCGATTGCGTTTTTACCGATTGCAGCAAGTGTTTTACTGGGTCATGGCGAACTCTATCCTTGGGCAGCATCTCACATCGAACATCATGCCCCCGCAACAGAACATGGCGAAGTTGCAACGGATCACAAAGACGAATCACATGCTGATGATGCCTAGCTTTCAGCCCATGATGAATATGCTCCTGATGAGAAAAAAGCCGAGCATGTTAACAGTAAAGCAGATCATGCGGATGAAGGTAAATCGCTTCACGCACCAACCGTAGATCTCTCAAACTATCGCGAAATTCCTGGCGTGATCGATGCACATACTGAGGCGATTTATACCAAGAAAAAAGCTGCATACCTTAATGCACCGTTTTTTATTGTTCGATGGATTGTCTTCTTTGCAGTTTGGATTGGGCTTAGTTTCACGTTCTGGAAAAAGAGTGTTCAGCAAGATATTACCGGCGATCCCATGCTCACCCGCAAGCTCGAATGTTTGGCAGCACCTGCGATTGTTCTCTTTGCAATCACGGTGACCTTTGCGTCATTTGACCTTTTAATGTCATTGAGTCCTGCATGGTTCTCAACGATCTTTGGCGTGTATTATTTCTCTGGCGGAATGCTTAGCACATTTGCAACTTTGATTTTGGTGTTGTGCTACCTTAAACGTCAAGGCATCATTGATGACAAAACCGTCAACAAGGAACACCTTCAAGATCATGGTAAATTCATGTTTGGGTTTGTCGTTTTTTGGTCTTACATTGCTTTTAGTCAGTACATGCTCATCTGGTATGCATCCTTGCCTGAAACCACATTCTGGTTTGTCGCTCGCGGTGCAACCACGGTTCCTGCTGATTTTAATACATGGAGTTATGTAAGCATTGGCTTGGTCATCGGGCATTTCCTAATTCCATTTTTAGCATTGATGTCCCGACATGTGAAACGCACGCAAGCGTTGTTGGTCTTTTGGTCAGGCTATCTTTTGGTCTTCCATTGGATTGATCTTTGGTGGATTGTCATGCCTGAGATGAGTACCGAAATCAAGTTCGGTATTGTTGAGTTAAGTTGCTTGCTCGGACTCGGCGGTTTGTATGTTGCGACCGTGGTTTGGGTGGGATCACTCAATGCAATCGTCCCACAAAAAGACCCGCGTTTGTCTGAGGCGCTAACATTTAAAAATATGTAAATCACGCAAGGTGAATTCTGATGGAATATAAAACAGTAGAAAAAGATGACATCGACATTCCAACGCTAGTGGCTGTTGGGTCGGTGAGTACCGTGTTGTTGATTGTCGTGGTTTTTGCGCTTCAAGCATGGTTCTATTACGAACAAAAAACTGAGCAAGCGATTCAAGAAGCTGCGAACCCAAATTGGGCATTGCGTGAAGTTCAGCTTAAACATCAGGAAAAAATTAACAGCTACCGCTGGGTGGATCAGGAAAATCAAATTGCTTCGATCCCCATTGACCGTGCGATTGAATTAACTGCACAGGCACATAAAAAATAAAACAACCGTTTCGAATTTTTGCAACACACCTTAATAAAACTTGGATAGAGCCTAGGTGATGACGAAGCAAAAAAACGAACAGAAAGAAACCTCATGAAGCCTCGCCAGAAAAATAACATCACTGCCGTTAAACAGCTTTGTCGCAATCTCCAAGGGGTGCTTTGTGTGTTGTTGTTTAGTTGCTGCGTGATGCCTGTTTTGGCAGATGCTTACGAGCCTGGTGAGACGGCAAAAAAAGGCCGAAGTGTTTTATCCAAACCGCCTGCTTTGATTGTCGATCCAGCCAAAGACCTGCGGACATTAGATAGCACGTTATCTCGCAAGGAACGATCACCAGAAGAAATTGCAGATGTCACCATCGTGCAAAAATTAGGTGTGTCGCTTCCTATGGATCTTGAATTTACCGATGAGTCTGGCAAGATTGTGAAACTTGGTGATTATTTTAACCAAGGCCGTCCCGTGGTTTTGAACCTAGGTTATTACCAATGCCCGATGTTATGTGGCTTGGTTTTAAATGCGACATTGGATGTTGCTAAGAAGATGGATTTAAAAATTGGCGAAGACTATGACGTGATCACGCTTAGTTTTAATCCATCTGAAACATCCGAGCTTGCTAAGCTTAAAAAGCAAACGTATCTCAAACAACTTGGACAAGAGGGTGCGGGCAAAGGCTGGCATTTTTTAGTTGGCCAAGA
>JAHRWG010000281.1 GCA_019090295.1 Cycloclasticus sp.
CCTTCTAATCATGTCAATTCATCAGAAAATTTCCTCATCAAAAAGGCACGATTGCCTAACCCCAACTTAGTACAGTTTTCTGTTACCATACGCCCTTTAATAGAATTTGAACCTCGGAGACCCCCATGGCATTGGACAAAAGCGAAGTAGAGAAAATCGCTCATTTGGCGCGCATCGCTATTAACGAAGACAAAATCCCCGAATATGCCTCTAGCTTATCCTGCATTCTCGATTTAGTTGAGCAGATGCAGTCTACTAATACGGATGATATTGAGCTCATGGCTCACCCTCTAGATGCAACACAACGACTGAGAGAGGATGCAGTAACGGAAAGCAATCAACGCGAAGCTTACCAAAAGATAGCCCCCGCAACCGAAGATGGCCTCTATTTAGTACCTAAGGTCATCGACTAGCCACATATCACGCTTCCGCGTTATCCGTTAGTATTCGCAATTTATCGCCAAGAGGGTTACCCCCCCTACCTGTTCCACCAAGGATTTTTCCATGCACAACAAAACATTAGTCGAGCTTTCCCAACAGCTTGCTAGCGGAGCACTTTCAAGTGTTGAATTAACGCAACACTTTTTGGGCCGCATCAAATCACTTGACCCACAGCTCAACAGTTTCATCAGCACAACAGATGAGCTAGCGCTTATGCAAGCTAGGCTAGCAGATGAATCGAGAGCTGCTGGCTCGGCAGGCCCCCTAACCGGCATCCCTATTGCACATAAAGATATTTTTTGTATTAAGGGTGTCAAAACGACTGCTGGCTCCAGGATGCTAGACAACTTCATCTCGCCTTATGATGCGACCGTGGTTGAAAAGCTCAATGCCGCTGGCACAGTCACACTAGGTAAAACCAATATGGATGAGTTCGCTATGGGCTCGTCCAATGAAACCAGTTTTTATGGCGCAGTTAAAAACCCATGGAACACCAATAACGTTCCCGGCGGGTCATCTGGAGGATCAGCAGCCTGTGTTGCTGCTCGTCTAGCTCCTGCAGCAACAGGAACCGACACGGGCGGCTCGATTCGACAACCTGCCAGCTTATGCGGCATTACCGGTTTAAAACCTACCTATGGTAGCATTTCACGATGGGGCATGATTGCCTTTGCATCAAGCCTTGACCAGGCGGGACCGATGACACAAACAGCTGAAGACGCTGCATTGATGATGAATGCAATGAGCGGCTTTGATAGCAAAGATTCGACTTCCATTAATCAAGCAGCGCCAGATTATACCAGCGAACTCAACAATAGCCTTGAAGGGTTAAGGGTAGGCCTTCCTAAAGAGTTCTTCAAAGAAGGCCTGGATAGTGGCGTTCAGCAAGTAATTGAAACCGCCATTAAGGACATTGAAAAATTAGGTGCAACGGTTAAAGAAATTAGCCTCGGCACTACGGATCTAGCAGTACCAGCGTATTATGTTATCGCCCCTGCAGAAGCGTCATCTAATCTTTCCCGCTTTGACGGGGTTCGATATGGGTATCGATGTGATGACCCAGCCAATTTAGAAGACCTCTACAAACGCTCTCGTGGCGAAGGGTTTGGTGAAGAAGTTCAACGCCGAATTCTTATCGGGGCATACGTTTTGTCAGCCGGATTCTATGATGCTTATTACATTAAAGCGCAAAAAATTCGCCGCTTAATTAAAAATGATTTTGACAACGCCTTTGCTGACGTTGACGTCATCATGGGGCCTACAGCGCCGTCAGCAGGATTTGCCTTAGGTGATAAAGCTGATGACCCAGTATCCATGTACTTATCAGATATCTACACCATTGCCGTAAACCTTGCTGGCTTACCCGCAATGTCCGTTCCTGCAGGATTTACTGCCGGGTTACCCGTCGGACTACAAATGATTGGTAGTCACTTTAGTGAACCTCGCTTGTTGAATATTGCTCATCAATTCCAACAAGCCACCGATTGGCACAAACAAACGCCAGACGCTTTCACTAAATAACCTAACCATAAGGACAACAACGATGGCATGGGAAACAGTTATCGGGCTTGAGATTCATGTTCAGCTCTCCACGCAGTCAAAGATATTTTCAGGCAGCGCCACTACATTTGGCGCTGAGCCCAACACACAAGCCAGCCTAGTCGATTTGGGCATGCCTGGCGTATTGCCAGTACTCAATAAAGACGCAATAAAAAAAGCAATCACCTTTGGTGTTGCTATTGATGCAAAGATTAATAAAAAATCCGTCTTTGCACGTAAAAACTATTTCTACCCAGATTTACCTAAAGGTTATCAAATTAGTCAGCTTGACTTACCTATTGTTGATGTCGGCCATCTTGATATCACACTAGAAGACGGCACCGTCAAACGTATTGGCGTAACCCGTGCACATTTAGAAGAAGACGCAGGAAAATCTCTACACGAAGATTATCATGGCATGTCAGGCATTGACTTAAATCGCGCCGGCACACCCCTTCTAGAAATCGTATCAGAGCCTGATATGCGCTCCGCAGAGGAGGCTATCGCTTACGTCAAAAGTGTTCATTCTTTAATTCAGTATTTAGAGATTTCCGACGGCAATATGGCGGAAGGTTCTATGCGCTGTGACATTAATATTTCCATGCGCCCAAAAGGCCAGGAAGAATATGGCACACGAACAGAAACCAAAAACGTTAACTCTTTCCGTTTTATTGAAAAAGCGATTCATGGTGAAGTCATTCGCCAAATTGACGAGCTAGAAGCTGGCAACAAAATCAATCAAGAGACGCGTCTTTACGATTCGGTAAAAGACGAAACTCGATCAATGCGCAGCAAAGAAGAAGCAAATGATTACCGCTACTTCCCTGATCCTGATTTGCTACCGGTCGAAATTACTGAGGCATTACTAGAAGAGATGCGCTCAACGTTACCAGAGTTGCCTGAAGCCAAGGCTATGCGGCTTAAATCGGACTATTCACTCAGTGAGTATGATGCTGCTGTCTTGACCACTCAGCGCGCTTTAGCCGATTACTATGAAAAAGCCGTGGAAGCCTCAAACGGTCAAGCAAAATTGGTAGCCAATTGGGTGATGGGTGAGCTGAGTGCGGGGCTTAACCGTGATGGTCTTGATATTACTGGGTCACCTGTTGATGCCGCTGAGTTAGGTGGGTTGATAGTACGGATTGCTGATCAAACAATATCAGGGAAAATAGCTAAAAAAGTATTTGAAATCATGTGGGCGGGGTCGGGCTCTGCTGATGACATTATTGAACAAGAAGGCTTGATGCAAATTTCTGATACAGCTGAACTTGAGGCCATGATTGACCAATTAATGGCTGATAATGCTGCTCAAGTAGAACAATTTAGAGCCGGCAAGACAAAGGTAATGGGCTTTTTTGTGGGGCAACTGATGAAGCAAACACAAGGTAAGGCAAATCCTCAAGAGCTTAATAAATTACTGAAAGAAAAATTGCAGTAAGGTCTAGTAGGCCTGCTTTAGTCAAAAATTAAATTTAAGGAGTTTACATTGAAAACATTAAAATTATGCACAGTGGCTAGTTTGTCTTTATTGGTATTAGCTTGTAGTAGCACCAGACCAATGAACCCCTTGCCGGAGAACGTAGCAAAGCCAGCGCCCGCAGCACCGATGAAAACCAATGAGGTTGAAGCGCATATTAAACGCATTGAAGAAAAAATGCAGCAGGCACCAGACGTTAAGGGTTGGTTGCTTATTGGTGATGCCTATATGCACTTAAAACGGTACGATGATGCGGTCATCGCTTATAAAGAGGCGTATATGTTGAGCGA
>JAHRWG010000282.1 GCA_019090295.1 Cycloclasticus sp.
GAAATTATGACAGAGAGTTGATCGACGAACACAAAAAATTTCAAAGAGACAAAGAATACGATTTAATGGTTCTCCGCGAAGGACGAGCATTCGATGAAAACAAACCATTAACTACAGCAGCTAAAACTGCTAACTGTCAAGCTCTATAAGCGGAACCCACGAGAATGGAGGAAATCAGGCTTATCATCTAGACAAGAAGCCATTAGCCGTATCTTTCAGCGCCCCATTCCGTCCGTTAATGGAAGGCGTAGTGTTAATAGCATACGCTTGGCCTTTGAGCCTAGTTATAAGGGGGATCGCGTATTCGCCTATATTGCTGGGTTAGCCAGCATGTTGACCATATCCTATAATTATAAAGAGGATTTTTACGTATTTGACAGCTTAGATGCACAAAAAATATATCATGCAGCGCGTAATATTGAGGTTGCTTCGTGGTTATTGCGCACTAAAAAAGACCCTTATGGCCATTTATACTTACTCAGCTCTGGAGAAAACAACACCCTAAGTAACCGAAGTTATGATCGTATTTTCGGTAAAATGATAGGACAATTAGATACTTTAGCGCATATCGTTGCCAGCAAAAATCACCGCGCCATCAAAAATGTTATTCAATCCGCAGCTCAATTGGTTTTTTTGCCTATTTAAGGTCGCTCAACACGCCATCGTAGGCGTTCATAACACCACTGGCTAAATTTCAGAGCCTCAGCGCGCCTTTTTAAGCGCCTCAATCACCCTAATTCGCTTAGCCGTTATTGCCTCACCAATTTGCTTTCCTTGCAACCCTTGGGTGATAAATTCTTTCGCATTAACAGCACTAGCCGCGCTATAAACCTCCTTCATCCATTCAGCTTGCGGGTAAGCTTTGCCTTCGTAGCCCAAGCGCCCTTTTGAGTCTGCCTCACAAGCCAGTAAAAAACCATCTAATTTACTCGCTTGACGAAAAGCACCGATCGCCTCTAATAATTTTAAAAGGGCTTGCGCCTTTAACTCAAAGGCACGGTGCGCATGCCCATGAAACTCCATCACTTTCGCCGACAGCTCAGCAAACTCATTAGGCAAGCGTAAACGGCTAACCAACTGCTTCAACGCACTAAGTCCTTTTTTCTCATGCCCATGGTGGGATGGCCATTGTTCCTGTGGTGTTAATGCCTTCCCTAAATCATGAGTCAAAGCGGCAAACCGGACTATTGGGCTACTAGACAGTAAAACGGCCTGCTGTAAAACCATCATCGTATGCAAACCAGTATCAATTTCAGGGTGGTGCTTAGCAGGTTGCGGAACACCAAATAAAGCATCTATTTCCGGCAAAATAACAGTTAATGCACCGCATTGCCTTAAAACATCAAAGAAAACTTCAGGCGAGCGTTCACCCAAAGAACGGTGAATTTCTTGCCATACCCGCTCAGGCATCAAGCTAGATAGCTCACCACTGCACACCATTTCTCGCATAAAGCTCATCGTCGATTCGGCCACGGTAAAGCCCATATGCGCATAACGTGCAGCAAACCTTGCTAGCCGTAAAACCCGAAGAGGGTCTTCTTTAAAGTTTTCCGAGACATGCCGCAGCACCTTTGCTTTCAAATCAGCCTGCCCACCATAAGGGTCAATCAAACCTTGCTCATTCTGCGCCATCGCATTAATGGTTAAGTCACGTCGCCGTAAATCATCGACTAAACTAACATCAGGTGCTGCATAAACCTCAAAACCGGTATAACCCGAGCCTGATTTTCGCTCGGTTCTTGCCAATGCGTACTCGGATTTTGTTTTTGGGTGAAGAAAAACAGGAAAATCCTTACCTACTTGCTCAAAACCTTGCTGCAACATCTCTTCTATTGTTGCGCCCACAACAACATAATCATTATCCTTGGATGGATAATTAAGCAACTTATCTCTAACCGCGCCACCTACCAGATATATTTCCATCACCATTCTCTAATGTATGCTATAGTTTTTCGCTTTTTCAACCAAGGGTTTTACTGTGTCAGAAATATTCATTTATTGTCTACTTTTTGGGGGCTTCTCTGGCCTTTGTTCTGGCCTGTTAGGTGTTGGTGGTGGCATTGTGATTGTTCCATTTTTAGCCTGGCTTTTACCCCTACATGGTATGCCAGCAGAAATCAGCATGCAAACAGCTATCGCTACTTCTTTAGCCACTATTATTGTGACCTCTATCGCGGCTATTTACGCTCAAAATAAACGCGGCGCCATTGATTGGAAAGTTGTTAAGTTTGTAACCCCTGGTATTGCCATTGGTGCATTTTTTGGAGCCGATTTAGCTCATTACCTCAGCACTCAATTACTTTCCATGCTTTTTGGTTCATTTTTGTTGCTTAACGGCTTGCGTATGGCCCTAAAACTGACCCCTAACCCTGAACGTCAACTGCCCTCAGCATTACCTTTGAGTCTTTCTGGCAGTGTTTTAGGCTTGCTTTCTACACTCATTGGCATTGGGGGTGGCACGTTCACCGTCCCTTACATGTTACTGCATAATGTCCCCATGAAAAGGGCCATTGCATTTGGAAGTACCTTTGGCTTGCCTATTGCCATTTTCGGTGCGATTAGTTTTGTTATTCTTGGCATGCAAAACACCATAGCAATGGAAGGCAATATTGGCTACATTAATATACCTGCTTTCTTAGGCATTAGCATAGCCAGCGTATTTGCTACAATGCTTGGTGTTTATCTTGCACACACTATACCCACAGCTGCGATGAAAAAAGTATTTGCCGTTATCATGCTTTTTGTTGGGCTTAAAATGCTCATTGGCTAAATGCTATAGCAAAAAGGGTGGGCAACAGCCTGCCCTTTTATCGCCTGATAATAGCTCTGCAAAGCAACATACCAGCCAGCATTGAAATGACCACAATCAGCGACTCTTCAAAACCAAAGCCTAAGCTCGCAACAACAGGGCCTGGACAATAACCAATAACACCCCAGCCAGCACCGAATAATACCGCGCCTATTAACAACTGACGGTCTATTTTTAATAGGGTTGGCAATTGAAAATCATTATCAAAAACCGGCTTATCCTTTGAAAAAATAAATCGATAAGCAACCGTTGTCGTTAAAACGGCTCCCCCTAAAACAAACATTAAACTAGGGTCCCATTGACCGGTGATATCTAAAAAGTTAATCACTTTATTAGGGTTCACCATTTGCGATAAGGCTAAACCTACTCCAAAAACAACACCGGCTACTAATGCACTTAATATTTTCAACATTGTTAGCTTCCTATTATTTGTTTAAACACATAAACCGTTACAATCCCGCTCAACAAGAACGTTGCGGTTGCCACTAATGAGCGCAAAGAAAAACGTGAAACTCCACAAATTCCATGCCCGCTGGTACAACCACTGCCCATAGCCGTTCCAAAGCCAATCACTAGCCCACCCACGATCAACAGTTCTGTAGACATAAACTCCCTAGGCGCAATCGTAATTGGAAAAAAATGCATATAAATCGCACCACCAATAATAAGGCCAATAACAAACGCTAAACGCCAAGCCTTTTCTGTAATAGAGGACGCACTAAACACGCCAGCAACAATGCCGCTTATGCCAGCAATTCGACCATTCAGGTACATTAAAATACTGGCACTGATACCAATTAAAGCACCGCCAGCCAAAGATAAATAAGGGGTAAAGTTTTCCATAATAACGGGTGTTCCTCAAAACAGTTTTCTATATTGCTTTGTATTATAAGGCACTCTGTTATGGAGTTCATAATTCAACTAAAAACAACTGCTTTAAAACTTATATATTTCAAGTCATTAACCCTTTACACGAACAACTAATCCTTTTTCAAAAGAGCTTCAACGTCACCTGCCGGTAGCGGCCTACTGTATAGGTAACCCTGATAAACATCACAACCTTGCTGCTGTATAAAGTCCAACTGCTCCAATGTTTCAACACCTTCGGCGACTATTTTTAGCCCTAAGCTTTTAGCGAGTGAAATAATCGCCATACAAATCGCGGCATCATCAGGGTTATGGGCACACTCGTTAATAAATGAACGGTCAATCTTCAATACATCAATCGGAAATTTCTTCAAGTAGCTTAACGATGAGTACCCCGTACCAAAGTCATCCACTGATAGTTTAATGTCAAGTTTCTTTAACTTCTTCATCGTTGCAATACTACTATCAGTATCACCCGTTAAAGCATTCTCAGTTATTTCCACCTCTAATAACCCCGGGTCAAGTTCATACTGGCGGGCTAACTCCTTTATAAAGGATGACAATGATTCATCATGTAAATGGAAACCTGAAATATTGACCGCTACCGGCAATAATTCATAACCTGCCTTACGCCAAGCAACCAACTGCCGTGCAACTTCGGTTAGCACCCACTCCCCAACATCAACAATCAACTTTGAAGACTCAATCACTGGGATAAAATCTGCAGGGGAAATCAGGCCAGATTCCGGATGCAACCAGCGCAGCAAGGCTTCAAACCCAACCACTTCATCAGTTAAGCACGATACTTTAGGTTGATAATTTAACAGTAAATGATTCTGCGAAATCGCATTGGGTAAGTCAGCTTCAATTTGAATTCGTTTACGTACGAACAGCCCCATTTCTTCTGTATATAAACAGTAGTTATCTCTCCCCATTTTTTTTGCTTGATACATAGCAACATCAGCGCACTGTAGCAAACGATCAGCCGAACGCTCACCATTAACGGACAGCGCTATCCCAATGCTGGTTAAAACGCTTAAGCTATGCTCTGGCAGCTCAACCGTTTCTCGCATCACTTGAAGAATCTCTATTGCTTTGCTGGTGATAGTTTGCTCATCCAATGCACCGCTTATCGCTACAACAAACTCATCGCCGCCCCAACGACCGACCAAATCATTACTGCGAATCACTCTATTGAGTCTCTTAGCCACCTCACAAAGCAATTGATCACCGACCTTGTGACCAAAAACATCATTCACTTTTTTAAAGCGGTCTAAATCTAAAAACATTAACGCCACCATACCCGCACGAGACTTGTGGTAATTAATTCGTCCTTCAAGCTCACGAAAAAAGGCGGTTCTGTTATATAAGCCGGTTAACGAATCATTAAACGCCAAGGCTTCTAAACGCTTTTGTAACTTCGCTTGCTGGCTCACATCGCGAATATGTAGCGTGTACTCTAATGGCTCATTCGCTATAGCTGCTGCTCGAGTCACCACCACTTCGGCAGGAAAAGACTCGCCATCATAACGCCGCAGCTCTGTTATATTCCTACGTTTCAAAACCCAACCAGCTGTTAGCAAAAAGCCCTCAGCTAAGCTAGCTGAGTTAATTGCCTGAACCTTACCCCTAGTAAACAGCTTAAAAAAACTATGGTTAATAATCGCTCGTCCCGTCTGGCCAAAGCAACGCTCTGCCGCCGGATTAAAGCTTTGGATAATGCCTTTCGAATCAATACTAATAATGCAATCCATCGCTGCGTCTAGAATGGCGCCCTTTCTACGTTCACTGTGTTTAAACGCTGAAAAAGCCTCATCTCGCTGCTTGATTTCTTCGTTAACCTGATCAATAACGTGGTTATATTTTTCTGCTATTTGCCCCACTTCCGTATAAGGTTCCACTGCAACTTGTGTCGAAAAATCTGCTTTTTCCTGCTGTTTATGCATGGCAGTTAACAAGTCAAAAACTTCTGTACTTATATTGTGCTCAGCAACATTTAGGCCTCTTAATTCATCCTGTTCGCTGACTCTTAACGGGTAAAACCTGTTTATCAACCTAAACACAATGTATGCAAGGCCAAAGCTATAAAAACCAACACTTATAACCCCAACTAATTGAGCCCCTAACTGCTCCAACACTGAAAAACCATTATCAAGCTTAGCCGGCGGCGCAAAAAATGCTAACGCGATCGTCCCCCAAACACCTGCGAATAAATGCACAGGCACCACGCCAACAGCATCATCAATTTTTTTGTCTATCAAGTACTTCGCACCAAAGAAAACAAGTACGCCAGCAATGCCGCCAATAATTACTGCGCCTCCGGTACTCACGAGGTGGCAACTGGCTGTAATGGATACCAAACCACCGAGAACACCATTGATTATTTGACCGACATCGATATAACGCTCAGAACGAAGCTTTAGCATCGTAGCAACCAAGCCACCGGCCAGTGCAGCAAGACATGTATTTAGTAAAATAAGCGGAACTGATTCATTCCAAGCTAACGTACTCCCCCCATTAAAACCAAACCAGCCCAGCCAAA
>JAHRWG010000283.1 GCA_019090295.1 Cycloclasticus sp.
ATCAAATTCATGGAGGTTCATTTGAGCAACTGACAGACGATCACCGATTATGGGTGTCGGAGGACAAAAGTCACCTTAGCCGTGCGTTAGGTGTGTCACAACAAATAGATATTGATTACCGTTCATTGGCTGTGGACGTGGGCGATGTTTTTTTATTGGCCACTGATGGCGTTTATGAGTACGTTGATGCAAGGTTTGTTAACGACAGTCTCAGCAATAATAAAACTAACTTAGACCAAGCAGCAAAAGAGATTGTTGACGAGGCGCTAGCGCAAGGCAGTACGGATAACTTGACTGCCCAAATTATTCGGATTGATGAGCTTCCGACTCAAGATGCAGGTGAAATGTATCAGCAGCTAACAACCTTACCCTTTCCGCCAGAGTTAGAGGAGGGCGCTGATTTTGATGGTTATAACATCCTTAGAAAAGTACATTCAAGCAGTCGTAGCCATGTTTATTTAGCGAAAGATTTAGAGACAGAGGACCAAATTATCCTTAAAGTGCCCTCTATTGATTTGAGAGGAGATACGGCCTATTTAGAACGTTTTTTTATGGAAGAATGGGTTGGGCGCCGGCTCGATAACGCACATGTTTTAAAATCGTGCGCGCAAACAAGAAAAAAGAATTATTTATACATTGTTACTGAGTATATTGAAGGGACGACGCTTGCTCAGTGGATGATCGATAACCCAAAGCCGAACATGGAAACGGTGCGGGGTATTGTTGAACAAGTAGCCAAAGGCTTACGTGCCTTTCATCGACAAGAAATGCTGCACCAAGATTTACGGCCAGCCAATATAATGATTAACAACGAAGGGATGGTTAAAATCATTGATTTTGGCTCTACTCAAGTGGCCGGCTTGGCTGAAATATCTACGCCGCTTGAGCAAGTGAATTTATTAGGAACGGCTCAATATACGGCACCAGAATATTTTTTAGGTGCAGCAGGAACCCCTAGGTCAGACCTTTTTTCCCTAGGCGTCATTACTTACCAATTATTGACCGGCAAGTTGCCCTATGGTGCAGAGGTTGCTAAATCAACAACGCGGTCTGCGCAAAATAAATTGAAATACCAATCGGCCCTGCATAAAGATAGGGCGATACCTGCGTGGGTCGATGAGGTGATAAAGAAAGCGGTCCACCCTAACCCTTACTCGCGGTATGAAGAGCTGACAGAGTTTGTCTATAATCTGAGGCGGCCTAGTAAGGAGTTTGTCAGCAAGGCTAAGGCCCCTTTGTTGGACCGTGACCCTGTGCTTTTCTGGAAAGGAGTGTCGTTATGCCTTTTAGTGGTTGTGATTGGGCTATTAATCCGATAAACCCATGAGCTTATCGGATTAATTAGACGGGGTATTAAAAGAACTACTCGTCCAGTTGGGATTGGTTCATTAAGTGAGCCCAATGTTTATGCTGCGAGATCATCAGCCCTTCATCTTCAAAGTTGCTGCCAGACACTAAGGGCGTAATACCGAGTTCTGTTGCCAGTTTATCAGGGCCGTTAATAAGGTTCTTAGCCCCCCTAGACATATCGCTCCAATGGGACTTTTTGCCCATAAAGCCAATTTGACTATTATTAAAGGCGGTTAAATCGTCCGGTGTTGCCATACCGGTTGCGTTGAAAAAGTCTTCATATTGCCTTAAGCGGCGCTCGCGGGCTTTATCAGACTCGCCTATAGGGGCAATGCAATAGGTGGTTACTTCTGTTTTATCAACACTAATAGGGTTAAACCGACGAATTTGTGTGCTCATTTGGTCCATTAGCAGAACGTTAGGGTATAGGCATAAGTTGCGAAAGAAGTCTCCCATAAACTTAGCCTTCAGTGCGCCGTATTTTTCTTCAAGTTCTGATACTCTGCCGCTAATATGGAGTGGCCGATGTGCCGTTCCAGCTCGGTCAGCTTCTGCCCATAGTACAACGTGACCATGCCCAAAATCATAATAACCACTCGCCAGTTTTGATTTACCTGAGGCAATGGCGGCAACGTCAACAGGTTTTACCTTATCTTTCGCGCCTTGTATCTTTTGGCGGTTAACAATGGTCATAACGTAGTTGCCATGGATGGCTTCCAGGTGAAACCCATCAACCCCATTTTCAGCTTGTAGTTTCCAATTGCCGTTGTAGGTGTAGCTGGTGGTGCCAGGTAATACCTCTAAGCCCTCATCGGATTGGTCGACTAGCATGTCAATCATATGTGTGGAATCACCTAGGTGCTCTTTAAGGGTGCAGGCATTATCATCCAGTGTTCCGAAAACAAAGCCACGATAACTGTCGATATTGCCAATGGTTTGGAGCCCCAGCTCGTCCTTGCTGAAATGGTCACTATAGCCAACATTACCTTTGCTTTCGCCACAGTCTAAAAGAGTGCCTTTAGTATCAAAGCACCAAGCGTGGAATGGACAGGTTAATGTTCTGGCGTTACCACAAGCGGTGTTAATAAGTTGTGCGCCCCGGTGGGTACAGGCGTTAATAAAGCCGTGTAGGTGCCCTTCTTTATCGCGAGTGACAATAACCGGCTGGCGACCCATTTGAACGGTGAAGTAATCATGTGGGTTTTTTAGCTGACTTTCATGACATAAGTACAGCCAGCTTTTTCCAAAGACATGCTCCATTTCCATTTCAAATATGTCAGGGTCAGTGAATATGTGGCGGTCGGAACGATGAATGCCTTTTTCTTCATCACAAGATAAGTAACTTAAGAAATCAAACGGTTGCTTGTTGTCCATGTTTTCCCCAGGGTCTATAAGAAGTGGATAATGTGCCAAACTTAAATGAGTTGCGTTTTATCGAAGCTAACTTAAATAAGCATCGGCTTATGGATAAAAACAATACGCCTAACAGCTGTTTGTTTCAAGAAAAAATAGCATCGTAAGGGCTTTTATTGTCCTAAATACCCTGAATTTTGAGGAATAATGCAGGCATATTGGTATGAGCTTATATTTTAAATTAAAATTACTCGTGTATAAGAAAGTCGGAGGTTTCTCTTGGCGTAGGTTTACGTGTAAAATAACTGACTTCTTCTAATGATTAAGTATGCGTTGTACTGATCAGCTACCGATTAAAAAACAAGAATCAATCATGAGCCAAACACCTCCCCGTAAAATGCTGGCTAACGCCATTCGTGTCCTAAGTATGGACGCTGTTCAACAAGCTAATTCAGGCCACCCTGGAGCCCCAATGGGAATGGCAGATATTGCCGAGGTTCTGTGGAATGACTTCTTGTCTCACAACCCTACCAACCCACATTGGGTTAACCGTGATCGTTTTGTTTTGTCGAATGGCCATGGTTCAATGCTGTTGTATTCGCTATTACACTTGTCTGGTTACGACTTAAGCATTGAAGAATTACGTAACTTCCGTCAGTTGCATTCAAAAACACCTGGGCACCCAGAGTATGGCTATGCGCCTGGCGTGGAAACGACGACCGGCCCACTAGGGCAAGGTGTTACCAATGCTGTGGGTATGGCTTTGGCCGAGAAAGTATTGGCGGCGCAGTTTAATAAGCCTAACTTCCCGGTTGTTGATCACTACACCTATGCCTTTATGGGCGATGGCTGCTTGATGGAGGGTATTTCTCACGAAGCCTGTTCATATGCCGGTACCCTCGGTTTAGGTAAATTGGTAGCATTTTGGGATGATAACGGTATTTCTATTGACGGTGATGTTGAAGGCTGGTTTACCGATGATACCCCCGCACGATTTGAAGCGTATTGCTGGCACGTGGCTGTCTCTTATACACATCTGACGCTGCCGACGACCACTGGGG
>JAHRWG010000284.1 GCA_019090295.1 Cycloclasticus sp.
CGAGAGTTCATGCTCACGCAAAATTAATAACAGAGGCCAATGCGGATGATAAGACATTGGACCTTGCAGCCAGTGGTGGTTCTGGAGCGCTTGGTAGGGGTGGTATGCAGACTAAGTTGACGGCAGCTCGCATTGCGGCCCGTTCTGGAGCAAGCACTGTTATTGCTCCAGGTTTAAAAGAACAGGTTATCTTGAATGTTATTAATGGTGTGAACCTAGGAACAATGTTATTGCCTACAATGACTCCAGTTTCCGCCCGTAAACGTTGGTTAACGGTGCACTTGGAGGCAAAAGGAGAGTTAATGTTGGATCACGGGGCTTCTGAAGCACTTAAATATTTAGGTAAGAGCGTTTTACCAGTGGGTGTTGTGGCCGTTAAAGGTGTGTTTAACCGAGGTGATTTAGTGGTTTGCATGAATGCTGATGGTAAAGAGATAGCGCGAGGTTTAGTTAATTATGATGCACAGGATATAAGTAAGATAAAACAAAGGAATAGTTCTGATATTGAGGGTTTGTTGGGCTTTGTTGCAGAAGCAGAGTTAATTCACCGGGATAACCTAGTGCTTTCCAAATAAAGTCAGCTTTCAGTTAAGCAAAAAAAAGCCGACCATAAGGTCGGCTTTTTTGAAGATAGGCTTTATCTATGCTTGCTGTAGTTTTACAACACGAGCATTTAGGCGGCTTTTAAGTCTAGCGGCTTTATTTTTATGAATTAAGCCTTTATTGACAGCAGAGTCAATAAAAGGAACGGCTGTTTTGTAAGCCTCGGCAGTCCCTTCTGAATTTCCTTCATCAGCACTGTAAATAACGCGCTTGATTTGAGTGCGTAAACGTGTACGCGATGCCATGTTTTGCTGGCGACTTTTTTCTGCTTGTTTGGCGCGTTTTAACGCTTGTGCACTGTTAGCCAAGGTAAATTCCTCTGGTAATGTAAATAAAGATTGCGTATTCTGAAGAAAAATCCGTCGCTTGTCAATACCGTCTTACCTAGAGATGGCTTTTTATACTCTAGATGGTGGTTTGATAAGCTGAGGATCTTTTTCTGTTTTGATACCTACTGGTGTGTATTAGAAGTGTTACCGTGAAGAATGCAATAGATGAAATGAATCCATATTCAAGCTGAGAAGCGGTAAAACCCAAACCAAAATAAACAAAGGGCATGGTTTCATAAAGCCAGCTAGGTAGTCTCATGTTCGTTCCTTAAACATTGAAAAATGATCATCCTAAATAAGGCCTGCTAGGAAGTCAATTTAAACACCAGCCTGTTCATTAATGCTCAAAGTTTTATTGGAGAAGGTGAGTTAGTTTAAGTAGGTACTTGAAATCTAGTTAAGCTTTATACTGCGAACATCTCATGTGAAAGAGGCTTAATTAAATCTTTAATTGTGTTGGGTTAGGCATCATCATATACCGGTGTTGTGATAATTAAAGGAGGGTGCTTGAGTAAAAGTTTAATAAAGTCAACGGCAGTTGTTGGCAGTATGACGATGATTTCACGCATTTTGGGTTTTATCCGGGACATTGTTATTGCTCGTTTCTTTGGTGCAGGCGCAGGGACAGATGCCTTTTTCGTAGCATTTAAAATACCTAATTTTATGCGCAGGCTATTTGCCGAGGGCGCTTTTTCTCAAGCCTTTGTGCCTGTACTGTCTGAATATAAGGAAACAGGGTCAACAGAAGCGCTAAAAGAGCTAATAGGTAAAACGGCGGGAACATTGGCCGTTGTTTTGTCAGGTATCACCGTGTTGGGGGTTGTCGGAGCCCCCATTCTAATCTACGTGTTTGCCCCTGGTTTTACAGCCGATGTTACGCGACATGATATGACGGTTGATATGCTACGGATAACGTTCCCATATTTATTCTTTATTTCCTTAACCGCAATGGCCGGTGGGGTCTTGAATACGTTTGGAAAATTTGCAATTCCAGCCATTACACCTGTTTTCCTGAATATATCATTACTAGCAGCAGTATTTTATTTGTCACCTCTGTTGGATAATCCTGTCATGGCCTTGGCCTGGGGTGTGTTGCTTGCGGGTGTCAGCCAACTTGCTTTTCAATTACCCTATTTGCGTAAAATGGGTTTACTACCACGGTTAAGCGTCGACCCTAAACATCCAGGGGTTAAAAAAATTATGGCGCTAATGTTGCCCGCTTTATTTGGCGTGTCGGTGACACAGGTTAATCTGTTATTAGATACCTTATTGGCATCATTTCTTGTAACGGGCAGTGTTTCTTGGCTGTATTTTTCAGATAGACTGGTTGAGTTTCCATTAGGGGTGTTTGGGATTGCGTTGGCCACAGTTATGCTGCCAAATTTATCAAAAAGCCATGCGGCAGGTAAGTTTGAAGATTTTTCTAGTAGTTTAGATATTGCGTTACGCTGGATTGTTTTGCTGAGCATACCCGCGGCATTAGGCTTATTCTTTTTAGCCGTTCCTATGTTGGCTACGTTGTTTCAATATAATGCTTTTTCCAGCCATGATGTTGAAATGGCTGCGTTAAGTCTGATGGCTTATGCGATCGGGTTGCCGGCCTTTATTATGGTGAAAGTATTTGTGCCAGGTTTTACGGCAAGGCAAGACATGAGAACACCTGTTAGAATAGGGCTTATATCGGTTGGCTCTAACATGGTAATGAGCCTTAGTTTTGTCTACTTCTATCAACATGCTGGTTTGGCATTGGCAACATCCTTAGCGGCTTTCGTAAATGCAGGTTTGTTGTTTAGAGGGTTGATTAAAGAAAAGGTATTTAAGCCGCAAAAAGGTTGGCTAATGTTTATTGTAAAAGTGCTGCTGGCAAACTGTGTTGTTGGGCTTGTTTACTTTTATGACTATGGGGCCACGCAATGGTACGACTGGGGTGTGCTTGATCGCTCGGTTCACTTAGCCCTTGAAATACTGGTGGTCGTTGTACTGTATAGTGTGAGTGCTTTTATTGTGGGTATCCGCCCGCACCATTTACGAAAAACGAAGAGAATTCATGCAGTTAATTAGGCATTTGCCAAGCGCACCATTATTTCCTAAAGGGTGTGCGCTAACAATCGGGAACTTTGATGGCGTTCATATAGGCCATCAGAAAGTGTTGAATGACTTGGTTAAGCAAGCTGTTCGTCTAAATTTGCCGACACTGGTGATGTGTTTTGAACCTCAGCCAATAGAGTACTTTAGCGAGACTGCTGCACCTGCAAGAATATCAACAGTCAGGGATAAAATAACTCAATTAATAAAGGCGGGGGTCGCTGGTTTATACCTTGCCCGTTTTAATGATGATTTTTCCTCCATGTCGGCTGAATCATTTGTGCGAATGCTTTGTCAGCAATTGAATGTCAAATTACTTATTGTGGGTGATGACTTTCAGTTTGGGAAAAACCGGCATGGGAATTTGGCTTACTTGAAGAAAGCAGGGCGAGAGTTTGGGTTTGAAGTGAGAGACTCAGCATCCTTTTTAGTGAACGAGGAGCGTGTCAGTAGCACGCTAATTAGGTGTGCGCTTGAAGAAGGTGCGTTAGATAAAGCGTCTGGTTATTTGGGTCGACGCTATAGCATGTCGGGTCGAGTGATGCACGGGCATAAACGAGGGCGAGAACTGGGTTTCCCTACAGCAAATATACGGGTGAAAAATAGAAAAACTCCGCTCAAAGGTGTGTTTGCCGTTACAATAACCCTTGAATCAGGCTTGGTTTATGAGGGGGTGGCCAATGTTGGTACACGCCCATCGATTGAAGAAACACCCCATGTATTATTAGAAGCAAATTTATTTGATTTTTCAGGTGACTTGTATGGTCAACGTGTTGCCGTAAGTTTTTATAAAAAGCTAAGAGATGAAAAGAAATTTGATGGGTTAGACCGGCTAAAGCGACAAATTACAATCGACTCAGAACAAGCTAAAACATATTTTAATCAAAAACGAACAGCCTAAGAACGCTATGGATTACAAAACAACACTTAACTTGCCAAAAACCAGCTTTCCAATGAAAGCGAATTTAGCAAACCGCGAACCAGCCACTTTAAAGCGTTGGCAGGATATGGGCTTGTACCAAAAAATTCGTGATAAATTTACTGGCAAACCACAGTTTGTTTTGCACGATGGTCCCCCTTATGCCAATGGCCCTATTCATATTGGGCATGCGGTTAATAAGGTATTGAAAGATATCATTATCAAAAGTAAAACCTTGCAAGGTTTTGATTCACCATACGTGCCTGGTTGGGATTGCCATGGTTTGCCGATTGAATTAATGGTTGAGAAAAAAATAGGCAAGGCGGGCGTTAAAGTGACCGCATCAGAGTTTCGAAAAGCCTGTAGAACGTACGCCACTAAACAAGTGGCTATGCAAAAAGAAGAGTTTATACGTTTAGGTGTCTTTGGTGATTGGCAGCGTCCTTACTTAAGTATGGACTTTCAGTTTGAAGCCGATGTGCTACGTTCGCTCGGGCGTATTATTGAAAATGGCCACCTGCACAAGGGGTCAAAGCCAGTGCATTGGTGTACTGATTGCGGCTCGGCGCTGGCAGAAGCTGAAGTGGAATACGAAGATAAGCGCTCACCTGCGATTGATGTGCGTTTTACGGTTCAAGATGAAACAACCTTCGTGCAGCACTTTCATAGCAGTGATGGCTCGCCTGGACATGGACCTATTTCGGTTGTTATTTGGACGACCACGCCGTGGACACTACCTGCTAACCAAGCGGTATCTATGAACCCTGAGTTTGATTATGTGATGGTTCAAAATGGTGATGAGCGTTTAGTGCTGGCCGAAAAATTATTAAAAGACACGATGCTACGTTACGGCATTGATGATTACCGTGTGATTGCCTATGGCAAAGGTAAAGACTTAGAGTATATGACCCTAAACCACCCATTTTACGACCGGGTTGTACCGATTGTTTTAGGTCACCATGTGACGGCTGAGGCTGGGACTGGGGCTGTGCATACCGCACCAGGGCATGGTCAGGATGATTATGTGGTTGGGCAGCAATACAACCTGCTGGTTGAAAATCCAGTGGGCGATAACGGTGTGTTCTTACAAAGTACCGAGCTATTTGCGGGCAAGCATGTGTTTAGTGCCAATAATGATGTTATTGACGTATTAAAACAAAAAGGTGCACTGGTTCATGAGGAAGCTCTAAATCATAGTTACCCACATTGCTGGCGACATAAAACACCGATTATTTTTAGAGCAACGCCGCAGTGGTTTATCTCTATGGATAAAAATAATCTACGCGACA
>JAHRWG010000285.1 GCA_019090295.1 Cycloclasticus sp.
CCACCTGGTTCGTAGCCAGGCGTACTATCCAGCGTTTTCAAGGCCTGTAGCGTGATAATTATATGTTATTACAACTACTTACCCCCTATTGGACGGGGCTTTGCGGGATAAATATATGTCAATATTTCAACGCTTTTCGCCTATCTAGCTTTTCAAATCATTGGAGCCATCAACCACAACATATCAATAGAAGCGCTAACCTGTTACGACACAGTCTCGTCACGACATCGTCACGATAGGACCGACTCGTACTTAAACAAACCGCCCCCTCTAACTTGCGTAATATGCGCTTATTTTTCTTGGCATTCCCAAAGTGGGACGCACTGCGTCACGAATTGAGCTGGACGCGTACAGGAAGAAATAATGGCAACACTACACCGTAACCAGCGATCAAGAAGCGAGCAGCCATTTCAAAAAATTGGTGTAATAGTAGCTAAATGAAAACGCTAACAGAATGATCCAGCCAAAGATCTGAATCAAAATATCCGGTGATTTATTATCGATAATATACCCTCGATACACCCTACCAGCCATTAAGCTATTCACTTTTCCAGGAACCCAAATACAAGGAATGATGACCAAATAAAAAGCCAGAGACCTAAGAATAAGGTCACCATCTTTCTCAACAACCCCATAAATTGCTACTAAAATTGAAAGGGAACGGTTAATATAACTTCCATATTTTTCCCACATGTTTAATCCATCCTTAATTGCGAACCATCTAATCCTTTACTGCTATGCCTCATGGCCAACAAAGATCATAACGCGTACTACGCCCACCGCCCTCTAATTGAGCGATACAATTTTTTTCCAACATATCCTTTATATGACGCGTCGAAGCAACATCAGCCTCCTTTGTGGCGTGCTCTAGCTTGCCCAACAATCTCCCTTGGAGCTGAGCCACCTCACGTAAGCGTGCCGCTAAAACATCACTGTCCCACGACAATGCAGGCCAATTGGGCTGCTGCCAGATCCATTGCGGGGCATCATCCATCGCCATAGTGTCTTATCTCATGTTGGTGTGTTTTGTGTCGTTATCAAGCCCGCTTACTGCATCTGAGCCGAATAGCGCGCCTATTCGGCTCACTGAATGAGCCAATTATAGATTGTATTCGGCTCAATATGTAGTTTCAGCAAGGATATGCTGTCAACGTTTTCCAGTCATAAAAAAAGCCCCATAGCTTTTCAGTTTGGGGCTTTCGATTTGATTTGGTTAAAGCTATTCAACTATGAAAATAAACCATCAAAAAAGGGTTCCGTCGCATCCAGAGATGTATTAGGCCAGCATGGTAGAATGATCTTTAGCTGCGCAAGTCAAAAACCGACTTGTTGCTTTTCACGTAAAGAGAGCTATTTGCGACGGAACCTAAACGCTTAATCTTTGCTGTATTACGTAATAGAAAATGATCCGAAAAGATCATTGCAACAACTGGCGCCACTCTATGTATGGATTCGGGTACAATACAAACATTGACAATCTTTGTATTCAAGCCTAGCATGATCGGTATAAATGCCTACCCTTGGAGGTCATCATGCATGTGTCCCTGACTGCCGAACTAGAGTCTCGCGTTAAAGCCAAAGTTGAAAGTGGCTTATACAACAATGCCAGCGAAGTGATCCGCGAAGCACTACGCTTTATGGATACACATGAAGACTGGATCCACGAAGTGAAACTAGCCCGCTTACGCGAACAACTGAAAGTTGGCACTGACCAGCTCGCTCGCGGTGAAGGCATTGCCATCGAATCAAAATCCGCCTTAGATTCACTGTTCGACGACATTAAGACTTAAGCCACATGCCAGCCTATCAGCTCGTTATAGCCCCTGCCGCCAAAGCCGATTTAAAGGATATCTACCAGTATGGGCTGCGGCAATGGGGACAAACCCAATCCGAAAGCTATCTTGAGAGTATAAAAGAACAGCTATGGACCCTTACAGAACAACCCCTGATAGGCGTCGATCGTTCTGAACTCCTATTAGGGGCCAGAAGCCTACCAATTGAAAGTCATATCCTGTTTTACAGAGTCACGTCAGATGCCGTAGAAATTGTCCGCGTATTACATGGCCGTCAAGACCCTCAGCGGCACTTAAAATAGCCCTAATGTGCCCTCACCAGTCATTGCGCACCTTTGGGTTTTCTTCAATGAGGACGTTCCTGTCAAGGAAGCAAGGTTCTTGGGGTTTGGGCTTCTTGATAAAGTGACGGAGATTTATCCGAATCTATCATTTGATTCCTATGACCACCTCTTCCCAAATCAGGACATCTTACTCGGGGGTGGATGTGGTAATTTAACTGCTCTGCCTTTGCAGAAAGAGCCGAGACTATTAGGTAATAGTTCTTTTGTTGATAAGGAAATCAATGCCATTCAAGACCAATGGCAGCACTTGGCTCAAATGAAATCCATCTCACATCAAGACTTAAACAATTTGCTCACCAAGGTTTCACCCAATTCAGCTTTTTTCGATGAACAAGAAGTAATCGAAATTAGGCGCTTTGGGAATTAACTGCCAAGACAAAGCCACTGATACTAGACAACCCATCGAAAAAAATTTCAATCACACTCGCTAATCACGTTTACTTCGATTTGAGTGAAATACAGATCACTTTAGTGGCAAGATTAAGACGACTCGCCAGTTTTGCAAACCCCGTTTTCTTTAAAACACAGGCGCTGCATTTTTCGATTCATGGTATCCCACGATTGATTTCCTGCACTCGAATAGAGCAAGGCTACCTGCCTATCCCTCGAGGGTGCTTAGATGAAGAACTTGATCCGATGAGCGAGAATCAGATTGAAGTCCAAATAGACGATAAACGTGAGAGCGGCACCAAACTCAGAAAAAATCAACAAGTACCACTATTTTTGGCGCAGGGGTATTGGTTAATGAATTTACTGTTATAAATAAAGGGTTATATGACGACTATGTTGACAAATGGTTTCATTATTACGGTAGTGCCGCTACTGTCCGCTCTTATTGGAATTGGTTTTTTTATTATGAGAATTAGAGGCGGCTTTACCTCTGGGCCCATGAGAGTATTTTATGTTTTGACTGGCGGTGTGAGTGGAGGGGGGTGTGGGTTAGTAATGTACATAACAGAGTTGGGGGAAAATGATACGACATTCTATATATCTGCTGCTTTAGTGCTTTTCTATGTTTTTATATATAACGCTCCACTTCGATCAAATTGAAAATGGAGCTGATAAACGTATACCTAGGCGAATGACAGCGGTGCCTTTCAAGGTAGTTACGCAGCTTTCTTTGTAGTTAAGGTCTCTTCATGCATTAGTAAGCTTCGATAATAAAGCTCGGGTTATCTTTGAAGTCGCCATTCACTTATGAGTCATAGCGATTCGCAATCGCACTACTCTTCATCATCCCCCCGTAAACAACGGCAGCTCGATGCTTTGGTTGGTCAACAAAGCAGTACGAAGAAGACATAGAACTAGCGATTCAGCTAGGCAGTAGGCTTCATTATGCTGGGTGCTCTCTTGGGGGCGGATTAGCAATGGCTAGCGCAATTTATTATGGAGGTCGTGCTATAGTCATTAACCCACTTGGAGTACATACGAATGCTATTAATGGATATGATCCTGCAGGAGCCGACATTACAAGTTATATAAGCCGTTTTGATTTCCTGGGTGTGGTAAATGCCGTATTTCGACCGAGGCTTTATGGGAGTCGTAGATCCCAGGGGGCTGCTGGTTTTCATGGGATAGATGATGCTTGTGCATTAGTGGGATGCTACTAATGAAAGCAACAGTTAAAAAAATACTAGTGGTATTTTTCGCCCTGCTATCTTTCTCAGTTAATTTGTATTCGAACGAAGGTCGTATAGATTTTGAAGGAATGGAGGCTTCTCGAAAAGCAGCCATGAAAAAAATCTCTAAAACACATCTTATTTATATGGACCTGAAGGTGATGTTTCCAGATCCGAAGTTGCGTGCGTTAGCGAAGGCTGCAGGAAAAGGAAAAATCTCAAAAATAAATAGTTTGGTTTCTGATGGGGTGAATGTAAATGCTCGAGGGAATAGAAATGCGACCGTACTATTTTGGGCGCTTAAAAAGGCTAACCTTGAAGGGTATACCCGACTGTTAGAGATGGGGGCTGACCCGAATGTGGTTTTCGATGACGGAGGGTCAGTGATGCACTGGGCGCCTAGAATGGAGGCCAGTTCTGAGAAAGATCAGTTTCTGATAAGAGCGCTGCAGCACGGTGGAGATCCTAATTTAAGAGC
>JAHRWG010000286.1 GCA_019090295.1 Cycloclasticus sp.
ATTAAACTTAAAACCTGATATTTATTCGCGCTTGATTTTTTTTAAACACTTGGTAGTAAAAAAATGGCAACATCAAAAGATAAAAACTTAGACGCAAGTCATCTGGACTTCAAACCTTATAAGCCTAAAAAAGGTGAAGATCACATGAGCCCAGCTCAAACTGAGCACTTTAGAAGCATTCTTCTTCAATGGAAAGATGCCCTGAAACTTGACTTGGATCGTACCGTTCACCACATGCAGGACGAGGCCTCTAATTTTCCAGACCCAACGGACCGCGCGTCTCAGGAATCTGATTTTAGTTTGGAACTTCGTACCCGTGACCGCGAGCGTAAATTAATTAAAAAAATTGATGAATCACTGAACTTGCTTGATAGCGGTGACTACGGTTTTTGCGAAACCTGTGGGATTGAGATCACTCTCAAGCGTTTAGAAGCTCGACCTACCGCCACACAATGCATTGATTGCAAGTCGCTCGATGAAATTAGAGAAAAGCAAAAAATATAACTTGTTAGCGTCAACCTTAATTGACGACTGATACCTCTGATAGTTGGTACAGGGGGCGATTTGCCCCCTCACCCACCGGCCCCTTACATATTGGATCACTATATACAGCCGTAGCCAGCTTTATTGATGCTAAAGCGCATAACGGCCAATGGTTACTAAGAATAGATGACCTTGATCCTTTGCGCTGTAAATCGGAGCACGCAAGCCAGATTCTTAAAACACTTGAGCAATACGCCCTTTACTGGGACGAAGACGTTTTTTACCAACAAACTCGCTACCCTGCTTATCAATATGCGCTAGATGATTTGCGTGACCAATCCTTTGTTTACCCTTGTCGCTGTTCTAGAAAAGAATTAGAAAAACGTCATATCAACAAGGGTGTTTATGATGCTTATTGCTTTAAGCACCCACCTTCTTCGAAGCAAGCAAGCGCAGTGCGAATAAAGTTATTAAGCGATTCAATTTCTTTTAATGACCAAGTTCAAGGCCGTATCACTCAGTCATTAAAGAGCGATGTCGGGGATTTTATTATCTATAGAAAAGACAAGGTGGCATCCTATCACCTAGCCGTGGCCCTTGATGATGCTGAGCAGCGTATCACCCATATTGTAAGAGGGCACGATTTATTAGACAGCACTGCCAGGCAGATTTACCTGCAACAACAACTTCATCTTAGCCAGCCTAATTATGCACATATTCCTGTACTCAGCGATATAAATGGCGACAAGTTAAGCAAACGAACCGGTGCGGAAGATGTCGCTCTTCTAGGTGTTAACCACACACTCATTAAGGTTTTAGGCTATCTAAATTTCCAACCGCCTGCTGAATTAGTCACGTATACTGGTTCAGAAATTTTAGATTGGGCGATTAACCATTGGTCTATGGCTAACATCAAACCTAGGGCCACACTGACGATACCAAACCATTAATTCAACGCTTCAATGATACCTTCTCATCGTATTTTAATACTATTGAATAACCCCTTTAAAAAGATACTGTAATGACAACGAAAACCACCTCTGACTCTATGATCGAACAATTCAACCGTTTGATTGACAGCAGCCTAGCCATTGAATACAAAGATGTGTTAACCGCGTTTAAAGAGCAAGGGGAGTTTTATCAGCAGTTTTTAAATGAAGCACATAAAGGCACACCCGACCTAACTAGCTTTTGGGATATTCCCAGCACCCTTGGCTTTCAAACCAATACTCAACCAGCATTTGACTGGTTTCATGGCATCACAGGTTCCGCTAGCCCGCTACCTGAATCATTGGCCCAATTGTTTGACTCATCAAACAGTTCTCAAAAAACACAAGAAAGCATCTCTGCCTTTCAAGCGGCTCTAAGCACACTCAATACTATCCATGTGAATATTGGCCAACAAGCCATGCATGATTTTTTACAATTAAAAGAAAAGTCTCCAACACCACCGAGCAATGAAGAGTTATGCCAATTTTGGCTAAAGGCAGGCGAGGCAGCCTTTAAAGAAGCTTGTCAACAACCCGATTATCTACAAGCCCAGCAAGCGTTGTATTTAGCTTTCAGCCAACTAAAAACGGTTCAGCAGGGGTTTTTCAGTCAACTCAGCCAATTCTTAGGGCTTCCTAGCCAACAAACCGTTGACGAACTACATGAGAGCCTACACCAGTTGCGCATGCAATTTGCCGAGCACCAAGAGCAAACAGCAGCAACAATACATACACTCAAACAGTCAATTGACGTGCTTCAAAAGAAACAATAATGCCACCTAGCTCCTATCGTTCCAAACACTGGGCAAATGACTTTAAGCAATTAATGGATCAGCTAGAGCACATTGATAGCGATCACCAAAAGAGCTCTAACCATTCACCCTATGAGCTTATTCATCAAGAAAACAAGCTCCGTTTATTTCGCTATTTACCGTTAGATGTTCCACAAAAAAGCACGCCGATTTTATGTGTTTACGCACTCATTAACCGCCCCTATATTTTGGATATTGTGCCGGAACGATCATTGGTATTGCGTTTACTAAAGCAAGGCTACCCCGTTTACCTAGTCGACTGGGGCTACCCAGATGCCAGCGATTGCTTGACCAGCCTAAATGACTACATTAACGGCTTGCTCTACCGCTGTGTGCAACAGGTAAAGCGTCATAGTGATGTTCAAAAAATTGATTTATTGGGAATTTGCCAAGGTGGAGTATTTTCGCTTTGTTACACAGCCTTACACCCTAATTGCATCAGAAAACTCATCACCCTGGTCACGCCTGTCGATTTTCAGATTAAAGAAAATGCGGTAGAACAATGGGGGAAAAATGCTTTCATTGACCAAGAGCCCAGCCATCATAATATTCCTGGGCAGGCTCTAACCCTATTATTCAAAACATTAAAACCCTTTCAATTAAATCGAGAAAAGTACCGAAAACTTGATCAACTCATTCATGATAAAAAACAGTTGAACTTCTTTTTAAAAATGGAAAAATGGATTAATGACAGTCCTGATTTAGCGGGCAAAGCTGCCGATGAGTTTGGTCGCTATTTTTACCAAAAAAACCAATTACACCTAAAAACATTACGCCTAGGTGACGTAGCTGTTCTGCTAGAAAATATACGCTGCCCCGTGTTAAATATTTATGCCACGTATGATCATATTGTCGCGCCTCAATCGAGTGCGGCATTACAGCAACATATTTCGCCCAAACTTTACCAAGAATTTAAGCTAGAAGGCGGTCATATTGGCGCATTTATTAATAAAGCGACTCAACAGGTTCTTGTTAACCGAGTTGACGCTTGGCTGTCGGCTGTCAATTAGAAAAATCGTTGGGGTTAAAAAACGAAACCTACCACAGCAGTCAATAAGCCTCTTGTAATGATAGGTTGCTGCTGCGAAGAAAGCCCCATAAACACGATTAAAAAATAACGATGCCGCAACGGTCAAGCTCAAAACCTGTTGGGCTTTAAAAGCGCAGCCCAACCTACTACAGCACCGAATAAACCTCTTGTAAGGGTAGGTTGGTGCTGACGAAGGAAGCCCAATAAACACGATTAAAAAATAACGATGCCGCAACGGTCAACCTCAAAACCTGTTGGGTTAATAAAGCGTAGCCCAACCTTCCACAGCACCGAATAAACCTCTTGTAAGGGTAGGTTGGTGCTGACGAAGGAAGCCCAACAAACACCCCTAGTATTAACTAGATTACGGGCAATTCATTACTCCAATAATATCGCTAATATTGCACGTGTTTTTTCGTTCATTAGACTAACATCACCTTTAGACTCTACATTCAAACGAACCACTGGCTCAGTATTAGAACGTCTTAAATTAAAACGCCAATCATCAAACTCAACCCCTATGCCATCGGTTTGATCAATATGTTTTGCACTATCTTTATACGCATCCAACACACGATTAATGGATGCTTCTGGATCCCTTAATTTACTGTTTATTTCACCGGACGATGGGTACGCGGCAATCCGTTCGGCAACCAGTTCTGATAGTTTTTTATTTTTAGCATTCAATAAACCGGCCACTAGTAACCAGGGAATCATCCCACTGTCGCAGTACGCAAAGTCTCTAAAGTAATGATGCGCACTCATTTCGCCACCATAAACAGCATCTTCCTTACGCATCCGTTCCTTGATAAAAGCATGGCCGGTCTTGCTCATGATCGCTTCACCGCCAGCTTCTTTAACAATATCAATGGTATTCCAGGTTAAGCGCGGGTCATAAATAATTTTTGCATTGGGTGTTTTAGCTAAAAAGGCCTCTGCTAATAAGCCTACGATATAGTAGCCTTCAATAAATGCACCATTTTCATCAAACAAGAAACAGCGGTCAAAGTCTCCGTCCCAAGCAATCCCCATATCCGCACCATGAGCTTTTACCGCTTCTGCCGTTGCTGGACGATTTTCTATCAATAAGGGGTTCGGTATACCATTTGGAAAAGTGCCATCGGCCTCATGATGAACTTTTATAAATTCAATCGGCACCGATGCCTGTTTAAAACGCTTTTCAAGCTCGTCAATCACGTGTCCTGCAGCCCCGTTGCCTGCATTAACCACCAATTTCAATGGTTTTAACCCATCGGTATTCAAATACGTCAATAAGTGATCTACATAAGGTTCTAGGGTTGAAATCTGTTCAGTGACCCCTCTTGCTGCGTAATCAATGTCTTTAAAATCATTCAGTTCAGCAATGCGTTGAATATCATTTAACCCAGTATCACCACTGATTGGTTTTGAGCCTTCTCGCACCAATTTCATGCCGTTATAATCAATTGGGTTATGACTTGCGGTTACTTCTACCCCACCATCAACACCTAAGTATTTAGTGGCAAAATAAATTTCTTCAGTACCCACCATGCCAATATCCAGCACATTGACCCCCGCATCCTTCAAGCCGTTCGCTACCGCTTCTTTTAGGGCGTGACTGGTTTCACGTATATCACCACCAATAACAATTTTATCTGCCTGCAAATACTCACCAAAAGCACGTCCAATACGGTAGGCAATTTCTTCGTTTAATTGTGTTCCAAGCTGCCCACGAATATCGTAGGCTTTAAAGCAGCTTAATGTCTCGGTCATTATAATTCTCTTAATGTTGGTCAAGCCTAGCGAAAGGCGTTAGTAGCGGGGTTCGTACTTTATCGTTTAGCTACGCTGGTAGTTATCGTCGAAACGAACAATGTCGTCTTCGCCTAAATAACTACCTGATTGCACTTCTATCATTTCTAATGGGACGCAACCGGGGTTATGTAAACGGTGCTTTGTGCCGAGTGGAATAAAAGTAGATTCATTCTCACTTAACAACATCACCTCTTCACCACAGGTTACTTCTGCTGTACCGCTCACCACAATCCAGTGTTCCGCACGGTGGTGATGCATTTGTAATGACAATGAAGCACCCTCATTTACCGTAATACGTTTTACCTGAAAGCGTTCACCCAGGTCAATGGAGTCATAGTGCCCCCACGGCCGATAACACAGACGGTGGTTTTCTGCCTCAGGTCGTTGTTGTTTCACTAAACGATTAACAATGCCTTTCACCTGCTGCGCACTATCTTTACTGGCGACCATAACCACATCAGCGGTTTCAACCACAACAATATCATCTAAGCCTAAAACAGATACCAAGCGATGCTCACTGTGAATATAGGCATTATTCACCCCATCAATCATCACATCTCCCTGCAATACGTTGCTATTCGCGTCTTGTTCGGCACATTCCCATAACGACGCCCAAGATCCTACATCATTCCAGCCTGCATCTAACGGCACCACAACGGCTTTATTGGTATGCTCCATCACCGCATAATCAATTGAGTCAGAGGGGCAGTCTTCAAAAGACTCGGTATGTAGACGAATAAAGTCTAGATCCTTAGTGCCCATTTTTAAGGCATCTCGGCAACGGTTTAAAATATCTGGTGAATGTTGTTCTAACTCTTCGAGCAAGGCAGATGCCTTAAACATAAACATACCACTGTTCCAATAGTACGCTCCTGACGCCAGGTATTGTTTAGCCGTTTCCAAATCAGGTTTTTCTACAAAGGCCTTCACCGCACTCAAGGTGTTTTTTTCAGCAGCTTGAATATACCCATAACCGGTATTGGCCGATGTTGGCACCACCCCAAAGGTCACCAACATCCCCGCCTCTGCTTGCTGTTTGGCGCAGGCTATCGCCTGATGAAAGGCTGACACATCATCAATCACATGGTCGGCAGCCAATACCAGTAACACTGGGTCTTCGCTACTTGCTGTCGCTTCTAATGCAGCAATCGCTAAAGCCGGTGCAGTATTACGGCCAAAGGGCTCTAAAATAATAGTACTGTTATCAACCCCAAGTTCATGTAACTGCTCTGCTACCATAAAGCGATGGTCGTTATTTGATACCACCATCGGTGCTTGTAAACCCGCAAGCCCCTCTAAACGCTGTAAGGTTTGCTGAAACATGGTGTTCTCACCAAATAGCGCAATAAATTGCTTTGGTTTGTGTTTTCTAGATAAAGGCCAAAGGCGTGTACCACTGCCACCCGACATGATTACTGGGATCATTAATCTTCCTTGTTATTTACTGTTCGTTATTCCTGCATCTAAAATAACACAGTTCTTTTTATTGTTGATAGCTTCCATCGAGTACATGTTCGCACCAATCCAGGTTAGCCAAATACCACTGCACCGTTTTACGAATACCGCTGTCAAAGGTTTCTATTGGTGACCAATCGAGTTCTTTTTGTATTTTACTGGCATCAATTGCATAGCGGACATCGTGCCCTGCCCGATCGGTAACAAAACTGATTAAATCTTCGTAATGCTCAACACCTGCTGGCTTTTGCGGCGCTAGTTCTTCTAATAGATGGCAAATTGTCTTCACCACCTCAATATTTTGCATTTCATTATGCCCGCCAATATTATAGGTTTCGGCAATGTCGCCGCTGGTGGCCACCAACACAAGTGCCCGCGCGTGATCTTCCACGTACAACCAATCACGTATCTGATTACCCGTGCCGTACACCGGTAAAGGCTTACCCGCTAGTGCATTTAATATAACCAAGGGAATCAGTTTTTCAGGAAAGTGATACGGCCCGTAATTATTCGAGCAATTGGTAATCAACGTTGGGAAACCGAAAGTTCTATGCCAGGCACGCACCAAGTGATCAGAACTTGCTTTACTGGCTGAATATGGCGAACTAGGTGCATAAGCTGTTGTTTCGGTGAACAAGTCATCTGTGCCTTCTAAGTCACCATACACTTCATCGGTTGAGATATGGTGGAAACGAAAGTTAGATTTCTTAGCCTCAGTCAAATCTGTCCAATAGAGTCGCGCCTGCTCTAACATTGTATAACTACCAATAATATTGGTATGGATGAATTCTGCTGGTCCGTCGATAGAGCGATCCACATGCGACTCGGCTGCTAAGTGCATAATAATGTCAGGTTGATATTGCAACAGCACTCGTTGTATTTCAGCTGCATCGCAAATATCTACTTGCTCAAAGCTATAACGCGCGTTAGCACTCACCGATACCAGTGATTCCAAGTTACCGGCATAGGTCAACTTGTCAACATTCACCACGGTGTGATCAGTCTCATTAATTAAATGCCGAATAACGGCCGAGCCAATAAAACCAGCACCGCCGGTGACTAAAATTGTTTTCATGATATTTTTTCCTGTAAAACGCTAATACAGCGTCTTAATGAATCCTTCCAATAAGGAATAGTTAACTCAAACTGCTGCTTAATTTTAGCTTTATTTAACAGACTGTAAGCAGGGCGTGTTGCGGGCGTTGGGTAATCCTTTGTTTCAATCGGGCTCACTGTGCACACGGTGCCGCTTAGTTCAAATATCGTTGTCGCAAAGTCATACCAGCTACAAACACCCTCATTACTGTAATGGTAAATCTCCGTGGACAGATCGGGCTGTTTAAAGGTATCCGAAACTACTATGTGCATAATTGCTTCGGCTAAATCTGGCGCATAGGTTGGCGTGCCTACTTGATCAAAAATAACCGTTAAGTTATCGCGTTGCTCACCAAGCTTGAGCATGGTTTTGACAAAATTATTCGCAAAGGGCGAATACACCCAAGAAGTGCGAATAATCAAGGCATTCAGCGGCATGGTTTGCAAAAGCGCCTGCTCACCAGCCAATTTGGTGTCACCATATACACTACGTGGTGCAACTTCATCAGTTTCCACATAGGGCCGGTGCTGCACACCATTAAACACGTAATCGGTAGATATATGAACAAATTTGGCTTGCTGCTGAACCGCTATCTGCGCCAGTTTCTGTACCGCGACATGATTAATCGCATCGGCTAACTCAGCGTCAGATTCTGCTTGATCAACCGCGGTATACGCCGCGCAATTAATGATTAAATCAAATGTGTGCTGCTGACAATATGCCTCAATACTGGCCGTTTCGCTTAAATCAAAGTCGTTACGGTCGGCAAATGTAAACGCATATTGCGGGTATTGTTCCGCCAACTGTTGAAACGATTGCCCTAACTGCCCTGCCGCGCCCGTTAACAGGATTTTTTTAAGCTTAGGCATACAACTTATCCGCCATATCAAAGCTATCGGCCAAATTAGCAAACGAGGGCTGCTGAGTATCTTTTGTTGACAGCAACAGCTGATCGCTCGGTAACTGCCAATCAATATTTAGTTGTGGGTCATCAAACGCTAGGCCTCTATCACACTCGGGCGAGTAATAATTGTCCACCTTATAGGCAAAGGTTGCGGTGTCACTCAATACCACAAAGCCATGTGCAAAACCACGCGGTACAAACATTTGTTTTTTATTCTCTGCGGTCAATTCAACCGCCACATGTTGGCCATAACTCGCGCTGCCACGTCGAATATCCACCGCCACATCTAATACGCGCCCGTCTATCACCCGTACCAGTTTACTTTGTGCGTGCGGTGCTAATTGAAAATGTAACCCACGCAATACGCCCTTGGAGGATTTTGACTCATTATCCTGAACAAAGTTAACCGAGTGCCCAATGGCTGCTTCAAATAAATCATGACGAAAAGTTTCGACAAAATAACCGCGTTGATCACCGTGCACCTGTGGTTCTAGCACCACTACATCGGCTATTTTTTGAGGGATAAATTTCATGATTTAAATGCCTTCTTCAGCACGTTTTAATAAATATTGTCCATATTGGTTCTTTGCCAACGGTTTGGCTAAATCAAGGAGTTGCTCCTTGGAAATATAGCCTTGTTCAAAAGCTATTTCTTCCAAGCACGCCACTTTTAATCCTTGGCGTTTTTCAATCGTTTCAATAAATTGAGCCGCTTCCAACAAGCTTTCATGAGTCCCAGTATCCAACCACGCGTAACCACGGCCCATCAGTTCCACCTTTAAGCGCTGCTGAACTAAATAGGCTTGGTTCACACTGGTAATTTCAAGCTCACCACGTTCTGATGGCACCACTTCTTTGGCTTTTTGAATGACATCATTGGGGTAAAAGTACAGCCCTGTGACCGCATAATTACTTTTTGGCTGACTGGGTTTTTCTTCAAGGCTTATCACCACACCTTTATCATCAAACTCTGCCACGCCATAGCGTTCTGGGTCTGCCACACGGTAACCAAAAACGGTTGCCTTATCTTGCTCGCTCACATTTGCAGCGGCACGGGCCAACATATTGGTTAAATCATGCCCATGGTAAATATTATCCCCAAGCACTAAACAAACATCATCATCGCCAATAAACGATTCACCCAAAATAAAGGCTTGCGCCAAACCATCAGGGGAAGGCTGAATCACATATTCAAACCGAACACCCAGCTCACTCCCATCACCCAATAGGCGTTGAAAACTGGCTTGGTCCTCGGCGGTAGTAATCAGCAAAATATCTTTAATACCCGCCAGCATTAATACTGAAATAGGGTAATAAATCATCGGCTTATCATACAAAGGCACTAACTGTTTAGACACACCACGTGTAATGGGGTACAAACGTGTACCGCTCCCGCCTGCTAATACAATTCCTTTCACCACATGCTCCCTAATATGAATGTCAGCCGTTATTTTATAGTAGCTTCCATTAATACTGAAACTTTTCACCCTAATTTCAAGCTTTTTTATATCACAGACATACCTTATTTCGAACCCGTTAACACGTTATACTGAGGCTTTTATTAAGGGATGAATAAATGATTTTAGTCACTGGTGGTGCTGGGTATATTGCGTCACATACCTGCGTAGAATTATTAGAAGCTGGCTACGACGTACTCGCCATCGATAATTTATCGAATGCCTGTGAAGAGTCGTTAAACCGCGTACAACAGATCACTGGAAAGACACTCCGCTTTATTAAAGGTGATGTTCGCGATGCCACGCTGATGAAAGGCATATTTGAACAGCACAATATTGCCGCTGTTATTCATTTTGCAGGCCTTAAAGCCGTTGGCGAGTCTTGCGCTATGCCACTGGAATATTACGACAATAACCTTAATAGCACCCTGGTGTTAGCCCAAGCTATGCAAGCAGCGCAGTGCAAAAAACTGGTATTTAGCTCATCGGCCACCGTTTATGGTGACCCAAGTAAACTGCCGCTGACTGAAGACATGCCCTTATCGGCCACTAACCCCTATGGCCGCTCAAAGCTTATTATTGAACAAATGCTTGGCGACCTACCCGCTGCCGATACCATTAATAAAGTTGAACCTTGGTCCATTGCCTTGCTGCGTTATTTTAACCCCGTTGGTGCACACCCATCGGGCATGATCGGCGAAGACCCTAATGACACACCCAACAACCTAATGCCATTTATTACCCAAACCGCCATTGGCCGCCGTAAAAAACTTGCCATTTTTGGGGGAGATTACAACACCACTGATGGCACCGGTGTTCGGGATTATATTCATGTGGTTGATCTTGCCAAAGGCCACCTTAAAGCGGTAGAAAAGTTATTATCTAACGAGGGTATAAAAGGCGTGCAAGCCTATAACCTAGGAACAGGCAACGGTATTAGCGTACTGGATATGGTAAAAGCCTTTAGCAAGGTTAATAACGTAGATGTCCCATATGAAGTTGTCCCTCGTCGTGCTGGTGATGTAGCCGCCTGCTACGCCGATGTTAGCCGAGCCAAAAACGAGCTTAATTGGCAAGCAACACAGAAGCTAGAGGATATGGTTAAAGATAGTTGGCACTGGCAAAGCCTAAATCCGCAGGGTTACAAAAGCTAAGTCAAAACGTATTGTTGATTTAACCCTTGTTTGTTGGGCTTCCTGCGTCAGCGCCAACCTACCTTTTAGCCATCAAATTGATGGAATATTGTCGTAGGTTGGGCTGCGTTTTTAAGCCCAACGGTCACACCTCATAAACCCACTGGTGAATTTAACCTTTGCTCGTTGGGCTTCCTGCGTCAGCGCCAACCTACCTTTTAGCCGTCATATTGACGGAATAATCTCGTAGGTTGGGCTGCGTTTTTTAAGCCCAACGATCTCAACCCATAAACCCATTAGTGAATTTAACCTTTGCTTGTTGGGCTTCCTGCGTCAGCACCAACCTACCTTTTAGCCATCATATTGATGGAATATTGTCGTAGGTTAAGCTGCGTTTTTTAACGCCCAACGATCTCACCCCATAAACCCATTGTTAAATTCAACCTTTGCTCGTTGGGCTTCCTTCGTCAGCACCAACCTACCTTTTGGCCATCATATTGATGGGATATTGTCGTAGGTTGGGCTGCGCTTTTTAAGCCCAACGGTCACACCTCATAAACCCATTGGTGAATTTAACCTTTGCTTGTTGGGCTTCCTGCGTCAGCGCCAACCTACCTTTTAGCCGTCATATTGACGGAATATTGTCGTAGGTTGGGCTGCGTTCTTTAAGCCCAACGGTCACACCTCATAAACGCATCGTTAAATTCTACCTTTGTTTGTTGGGCTTCCTGCGTCAGCACCAACCTACCTTCTTGCCATCATATTGGCGTAGATTGGGCTGCGATTTTTAAGCCCAACAACTCAACGTCTACTTAACGAGCAATAATAACCTCTGCCTCAAACTGCTGTTCAAATTCATGCTTTAATGCTTTTTTTGCTTCAGTATCACCATGCACAAGCCTAATAATTTGAGGTTTATAACGCATGCGCTTAACAAAGTTGATTAAATCTTTCTGGTCTGCGTGTGCACTATAACCGCCTAAGGTATAAACCCCCGCCTTAATATCAACACGAACACCGTCATCAAAAACAACATACCCACCACGCGGCCCATATTGTTGAATATCACGCCCTGGCGTCCCAGCAGCTTGATAACCTACAAACACCACATCAGTACGGACATCGCCCAACAAAGCCTGTAAATAGTTTTGCATTCTGCCTCCGGCACACATACCACTAGCAGCAATCACTATTGATGGCTGCCCAGTTTGTTTTAA
>JAHRWG010000287.1 GCA_019090295.1 Cycloclasticus sp.
AGAGACAGTCAATATCCACAGCCCATGTCGCGGGGAGCGCATTGCTTGTTGCGCTCTTATGTTCGCCCTCCAAAAACGCAATAATGTAGTAATACATATCAGGCGGCATAAAGGATGAGCTGTATTGCTTGCCCTCCCAGTCAACATCGTCTGGCCGCATGAATAAGTTGTAGGCTTTTAACGCTATAACTACGTCCTTATTGTTCCGAATAAAAAAACTATTTAAAACATCATCAGTCAAAAGGCCGCCATTAGCCAAGTGCCGGTCGACTTGCCTTCTGAACTTGTGATGGTTGCGCCCTGCCACAGTAAAATCACTGTGCTGGAATAGTCCCCTTAGGAGGTGCTTATCTTTTTCACTCAGCATGGCTAACCGTGGAGCTGAATCAAGTTGCTTTCGGTGGTTACTTTGGCCTGAATGTAACTAGCAACTTTATTAACGGCCTTTCTTAGCGTTTCTTCTTCGGTGACGATGTAACCGCCTGTCACATCGTTAGTGGTGTTGTGGTTCATAAGTCGCTTAATCATGGTTAGGGGTAAGCCCACGGCTTCGGCAATCGTCGCAAAGGTGCGCCTTATGTCGTGAGGGCTGAATTCAATACCTGTGGATTTTGTAACCGCTCGCATAGGTTTTGCTGGGGCGGTCATTGGTTTCCCGTGTTGCACCTCTTCCGGTGTCATTGTCTTGGGGCGGTCGCCTGTAAATGCCCACTTATAATCACCTGTAATGGTCTGCAATTCTTCAATAATTGGAATCAGTGCTTCAGGTATAGGAAAGGTCTTATTTGTGCCATTTTTGGTATCTGTTAGCCGAATGGTTTTTTTAGTAAGGTTCACGTGCCGCCACTCAATCGTTAATAGCTCACCGCTCCTAAACCCCATGTACATAGCCGTTAGTAAGTACGCTCTTGCTCTTATATTGGATAGTGCTATAACGGCTCTGTACCACGCTCTTAACTTGTCACTAGGTATGATTCGGTCTTTTCTTACGTTGTCATGCCACAAGGTCGCTGCGCTTAATATTTTTATAGGGTTACTGTCTATCATTCCAAGGGCTTTGGCGTAATTCAGCGTTAACCTTAAAACGCGCATAGTGGTATTAGCGGTGGTTCTGCCAGTCTTTGTTATTTTTTTATGCCTTGCTAGCACCATGTCTTCACTGATAGTGATCACGGGTTTTTTCAGCCAGTCGCTAAACCCTAGTTTTAACTTGTACCTGTAATCCTTCACCGTCAGTGGTTTTAATTGGTGGCTGTCTATGTATAGCTCTAATGCTTCGCTTAGGGTGGTTTTACCTAGTTTCTCTTTTTGTTTCTGGGCTGCTAAGTCTACGCCAGCACTTATTGACTCTAGGATAGTACCGGCTTGCTTTCTGGCATGGGTAACGGTTACATCTTCAGTTGCCCCTATTGATACGCGCAAAGTTTTACCTTTAACCCATTTCACAACGTAATAGGCTTTATGTCCTGAACTGCTGACTCTACATGCAAGCTTAGGCGCTTCCTTATCGTAATACTCAGCGCGCCCTTTTTCAGGTATAGGTAAATCACGGATTCTTGCTTGTGTAAAATTAATTATCTTTTTCGCCATATTCAAGCCTCTAGGTCAAGGTGGGGTCAAGGTTTCAAGTCTATCTGTAGTATACCGTAGTAATTCATGAATATGTGTGGCTATTGCTTAAGCTTATATGCGTAAAGGCTTTGTGCTGTAAGGTGGTGATTTTAAAGGGGTATGAAAATAAAGATTAAAGAACTCATAATCCATTGGTCGAAGGTTCAAGTCCTTCAAGGCCCACCAATTAAAAAGCCTCAGAACCAGACGGTTCTGAGGCTTTTTTGTGTTGAGTGAATAAGAGAAGTGTCCGTATTGGTAGGGCTGTTTGGTGAAAAGTAGGTATTAGGCGATAAATAAGCTTTAACTTAGGCTCTAGCCGTTTTTTTATTGATGTCGTCTAGCAGAGCTGTTAGCCATAGCCTGTGCGCAAATACAGGCTATGGTTTTATCAGGGTTTTATATGATCAGTCTCGCAGAAAATCGGCATGCTTTTCATCAATCATTTCATCAACATATCTCATAACATCAATACTGGCTGATTCAAACCCTTCAACAGACTCAAGAAGTTTGTTGCGGATTGACATGTCATTTATCCAGTCTAACTTTGCGTAGTTTAAAGTCTCTTGAACCCCTTGGTGAACAAGCTGATGAGGCGTATTAAGTGATTGATAGGCAGACGTTTTACTGAACTGCTCTAAACCGATGCCTTCAAAATACCATTTTCCTAAGCGGCAATCGGAGTGTGAGACTTGAACCGATGTATGTTCATTAGATGGCTCTTTTTTATCGATAGCAATGTAGCCATTTTGTTTAAAAACAATATGATCTACTTTTGCAAGTAAGCCAAACGATTTGTCTTTTGCATAGGAGACATACTTAATAACTTCGTTTGATGACTCCGAGAAGTCATTAAAGCGAGCTTTAAAGTCATCAACCTTAGTTTTTATTGATTCGGCCAAGGTTGAAGCACTATCGGCTTCCTTGGTCATTTCTTGGACGCGATCACTAAAGGATTGCAACGTATTGGCAACATCTATAGCCGCCTCCTTAGTGTGGTGTGACAGTTTTTTAACCTCGTCGGCAACAACAGCGAAGCCACGACCATGTTCACCAGCGCGGGCGGCTTCAATGGAGGCGTTTAGTGCAAGGAGATTGGTTTGGTCAGCAA
>JAHRWG010000288.1 GCA_019090295.1 Cycloclasticus sp.
ATCTGCAACAGTTGCAGAAAAACCTCGATAGCTTGCGCGTAAAATAATCGACCACTATCAAAACAAAAGCCTTTAAAACCCAACAATAAAGAGCAAAAAAATGGACAGCAAACAACTCACGTCACAGCTCCACGTCGCCAGCCAAATTACTAAAGAAGATATCCCCGCCATTGCCGCCCAAGGCTTTAAAGTCATTCTCAACAACCGGCCCGACGGCGAGGGTGAGGGCCAACCGCTGGCCGCAGAAATAGAAACCGTCGCCAAAGCCCACGGCATTCAATATATTTATCAGCCCGTGGTCGGCACCGCAATAAGCGATGAAAACGCCGAAGAATTTGGCGCAACCATCGCCGCCTGCGTTAATAACAATAGTGGCCCCATTTTCGCCCACTGCCGCACCGGCACCCGCTGTACTATTTTGTGGATGCTTTCTCAGGCGAAAAACCAGAGTGCCGATGACTTGTTAGCGACGGCGGCTAAGGCTGGGTATTCGTTAGAACAGGTGCGGGGGAGGATTGAAGAGCTTGGCAAATAATCCGTCTAATCACTTAATTTCTGATTCTGATAGTTAACTATTGTAGTCGCCACAAGCCCCAAATAATAAACCAAGGAATGAACCAGAAGTAATGGAAATAAGTTTGGAAGACCTACCTTGGTACAAAAGGTTGGGTTATCAGATAGCAAGTGCAAGCCTATTGCCGACTATTATTAGCGCAATAGGGTTTTCCTATATAGGAGTTCCTGAAAGCTTACAGATAACTATAAGGCGATGGATTCCAGAAATTATTAGAGAACATATGCTCTGGGTATGTTCAACCAGTTCTTGGCTTATAATCTTACTAGCGATAAGTGTCATTTGTTTGATTTGGGGTGGTGTTGGCAGTCACGTAAGCATGGCTTTGATAAAGAAGAAATTTAAAGAACTTTTTGCATCCCATGAGAGTCTCAGGCAGGAAAGTGAAAGTAAATCTATCAATTGTTATAGCCTCTTTAGTAATTGGTTATATTCATATAGTAAACATTTGGGGTTAACAACTGATGAGAGGGTTAGCCTATATAAGCTAGATATGAACCTGTTCTCATGCATTGGTCGATATTCTGAAAATGAACTTTTTAATAGCAAGCCAACGAGATTTTATCCCAGAGGGCAAGGTGGTATTTCCAAAGCGTGGGAAGTTGGTATTTTTGAAGATACTTCGGCACCTGACCCTGTAGATAACATGCAAGCGTGGACAACTTACAATATTGAAAATTACAATTTCACTGAAAAAGAGCTTTCCAACATTAGAATGAAAAGTCGGGCATTTTACGGTGTAAGGCTTAAGGGTTTCTCTAACGGCACAATAGCAGTAGTACTGTTCGAATCTCTAAACCCGAATGGTCTCCCACTTGGAAAGCTAAAACGTCTTCTTAACGATCAAGAGAAAATGAACTTGTCTGCACTTATTGAATCTCTAGATAAGCACATACCAACTCTGGAATCAGCCAGAGAGGAGGGCTTTTAATGAAAAGCATAATATCAAGCATCATCAAATATCTACTGATTAAGTATCCGCACAAAGATGAACTTTCTGCGTCTCGTCTAACTAAAATGATCTATCTGATGGATTGGAAAAGTGCAATTGATAATGGAACTCAAATCACCAATGCGCAATGGCACTTTAATCATTACGGCCCATATGTTGATGATTTTGTAAAAATCGCTAAAGAAGATAAAGATATCTCCGTCGAAAACACATCAAATTTCTATGGTGGAAAAAAGCAACTATTCAAACTTTCTAGTGATTTTAGTGGCGAAGTAAAAATCACGCCAGAACAAAAAGAAATTGCCAATTTCGTAATTGATGCAACCAAACAAAAAACTTACGAAGATTTCATTAAACTTGTCTACTCAACATACCCGGTTCTATCAAGCAATAAGTACAGCGATCTTGACCTAGTAAATATGGCAAGTCAGTACAAGGAAGTTTTGGAAAAAAACTCTAACAGATAATTAGAGTCAGACTTGAATTTATAGCCAAAACAAAATACGCGTGAATAATTCAATGACAACATCCCATCTTGCCTCAGAGTGGTCTTTGTTACAGAACGAATTCGATAGCTATGAAAAACATTCACTGCTCATTAAGCTTTCAAGTGTTGGTGTTTTATCTGCAGCGTATTTCACCAATCACCTCTCTGTATTTGTTTTATTATTGTTACTCACTCTTTGGCTACAGGACGCCATATGGAAAACTTTTCAAGCGCGTATTGATGCTCGGCTTTTACAGCTGGAAGATTATCTGTCGAATGAACACGCCCTTGAAAATCGCGATGGTATCGCTTTTCAATTCAATAGCCTGTACGCACAAAACCGGCCCGGCAACGTCGGCCTACTTAAAGAATATTTGCGTCAGTCGTTAAGACCTACCGTTGCTTTCCCACATATTGTATTAGTAACTATCTTGGGTTTTTATCTGGCTTTTATAAACTAATGAGCTTTCTGTAATTTGACCACCACGGCTTATGGTTTCGTCTTCGCTTTATCAAAAACTGAGGGGCTGTAACTTTCTAACAGTTCTGCTAATTATTGACATTGAGCACCCATGAGTGCGAACCTGCTGCTACCAATTATAAATAATAATAGTTAACAGACTGATAGGTAGCACAAGCATGTCAACACAAAAACATTACGATGC
>JAHRWG010000289.1 GCA_019090295.1 Cycloclasticus sp.
CAACGTGATCAGGGCTTGATCATTAAACGCAGTGCTGAATCTCTATTATCTATCATTAACGATATACTCGACTTTTCCAAGATAGAAGCTGGAAAGCTGGACCTAGAGCTGCTTGATTTTGATCTTGAAGTTATCTTGCATGATGTTGCTAGAGCACAGATCTTTCGAGCAGAAGAGAAGAAGTTGGAGCTGGTCTGCCCAGCAACTCCGGTACAGCATAAATTTTTTCATGGTGATCCAGGGCGATTACGTCAGGTTGTGATGAACCTAGTGAGTAATGCCATTAAGTTTACTGAACAGGGCGAAGTGGTGGTTCGGTATGAGTTATCAAACATAGCAGACAGCCAAACGCTACTGCATATAAGTGTTAGTGACACCGGCATTGGCTTGAATGCAGATCAGCAAAGCCGTCTATTTGAACGTTTCACCCAAGCTGATGGCTCAACTACCCGAAAATATGGTGGTACGGGGCTAGGTCTTGCTATTAGTAAACAACTCGTCGAGTTGATGAAGGGTGATATTGGGGTGGACAGTGAACCCGGTAAAGGGTCCACCTTTTGGTTTACTGTGCCACTGGATGATGCAGCATTACAAACACCGCTGCGTAAAGTTGAAGATTTACATCATTTAAAAATATTGGCCGTTGATGATAATTCGACTAACTTAAAACTGCTCGATCAGATATTTGATGTTTGGGGTGTAGAGCATGAATTGGCAACCTCTGCGAAAGAGGCACTAGATTTTCTACACAAAGAAGCTGGTCGTGGGCAGCCTTTCAATATCGCTATTATTGATATGCAAATGCCAGAAATGGATGGAGCTGAACTGGGCGATATTATTCATCAAGATAAGCAGCTAGCTGCCACACGTACTGTGTTGCTAACATCTCAGGGTATGCGTGGGGATGCCTTGAAAATGCATGACATTGGTTTCTCCGGCTACCTAACCAAACCGGTCAACCAGTCAGAGCTCTATAACGCGCTGTTGCAGGTGGCAGGCTGTGAGACTGGAGAGGACCGTATGGTCACTCGCTATACTGCCCGTGAGTTACCTAACTTTCATGCACGTATCCTTGTGGTAGAGGATAATATTACAAACCAGATAGTAGCTAGAGGCATGCTGGATAAGTTTGGCTTACAGGTTGATGTGGCCAACAATGGTAAAGAAGCGATTACAGCATTGACTCATACACCTTATGACTTGGTGTTTATGGATTGCCAGATGCCTGTTATGGATGGTTATGAGGCCACTGGCTACATTCGTGACCCTAAGTCATCGGTTAAAGACCATGCTCTTCCGATAATCGCTATGACCGCTAATGCGATGCAAGGTGATCGTGAAAAATGTATCGCATCAGGAATGAGTGATTACCTTGCTAAGCCATTGTCTCCAAGTAAGTTGCATAGCGTATTAGAAAAATGGTTGCCTGAACAGTGTCAACAAGTCTTAGCAAGCGATAATGATGCTAAAGAAAATAAGAACGGAGTTGAGGTGAGCCTGAAACCAATGCTAGCCGACAGCTCACCGAGTGTTGAGCAGACTTTTAACTATGCCATATTAAAAGAGCGTATGTCAGGAGATGATGAGCTCGTCCACACTGTACTTAATGCTTTTCTTACAGATTTACCGGAACAGATCAAGCTTTTGAAGGAGGCTGTGGGGTGTCAAGATAAAGAAATGGCTACAAGCCTAGCTCACAAAATAAAGGGAGCAGCGAGTAATGTGACAGGGATGGCAGTCAGTAGTAAAGCTCTTGAGTTGGAGCAGTCAGGCAAAGACGGTGACTTATCGAAAATTATTGCTAAGTTGCCAGAACTAGAGTTGTTATTTGAACAGCTAGAAATAGAAATTAAAAAGGTTTTAAATTGAAATTACTCATTGCTGAAGATGACCTGACCTCTCGTACCATGCTGACAGCCCTAGCTAAAAAATGGGGTTTTGACCCTGTAGGTGTTGAAGATGGAGAAGCTGCGTGGGAAGTGATGCAGAGCGAGCAGCCACCGCGGTTATTGCTGCTCGACTGGGAAATGCCTAAACTTAATGGTCAAGCACTTTGCCAGCGAATTCATCAGCAAGAGAAAAAGGACCCTCCCTTTATCATTATGTTGACCAGTCGTAGTGAAACCCAGGATGTTGTCGCGGGGCTGGAAGCAGGGGCGAATGAGTATATTACAAAACCCTTTAATAATGCGGAGTTGCAGGCGCGTCTTCAGGTAGGTAAACGAATAGTCGAGCTTGAAAACCGGCGTAGGTTGAGTGAAGAGAAATTATCACTGGCCGCCAGCGTCTTCGAGCATGCGCGTGAAGGAATTATTATTACCGATTTAGAGGGTAGTATTATTGATGTCAACGACGCCTTTACTTTAATCACCGAGTATGAGCGTGAAGAGGTTATTGGGAAAAACACAAACTTACTGAGCTCTGGTCACCATGGGAAGACATTCTATCGCGAACTTTGGGATAAACTTGGTAAAAGCGGGCATTGGTATGGTGAGATATGGAACCGCCGTAAGAGCGGTGAGGTGTTTGCTGAGATGCTCACCATTAGCACTGTCAATGATGAGCAGGGGTTGACCCAAAATTATATTGCTCTATTTTCAGACATTACCCAACAAAAAGAAAATGAAAAGCACCTTCTGCACCTAGCTCATTACGATGCCTTGACCGGCCTACCTAACCGAGTACTGCTCTCTGACCGCCTGCAACAGGCGATGTCTCAAGCTTCGCGTAACGTACAGCCACTGGCTATTTGTTACATCGACTTGGATGGCTTTAAGGCAGTTAATGATACCTATGGGCATGAAGTGGGTGATAAATTACTGGTTAATATTGCTAAACATATGGAGCATGCGGTACGTGAAGGAGATACTATCGCTCGCTTAGGGGGGGATGAATTTGTTGTTGTTTTAACCAGATTAAATGATGCGTCTAGCTGTAAACCTGTGTTGACTAGGTTGCTTGAATTTATTGCTAAACCGGTTCAGATCAATAAAATAGAACTTGAGATTTCTGCCAGTATTGGTGTCAGTTTTTACCCGCAAACAGAAGACATTGATGCAGATCAACTAATGCGCCAAGCTGACCAAGCTATGTATCAGGCAAAATTGACGGGGAAAAACAAGTACCATATCTTTGATCACAAACTCGATCAGGACATCAGAGGGCAGCATGAGAGCTTGAGTCATATTCGTACAGCAATGACGAACAAAGAATTTGTCTTGTTTTACCAGCCTCAAGTCAATATGCGTACAGGCGAAACGACTGGTGTAGAAGCATTAATCCGCTGGCAACATAAGGAAAATGGCCTGCTCCCTCCTAATGTTTTTCTTCCTGTTATAGAGAAGGATCCATTATCTATAGAGCTGGGGGAATGGGTGATAGACAGTGCTTTGAATCAACTGGAAAATTGGTATGCTGAAGGTTTACCACTTAAGGTGAGTGTCAACATCAGTGCACTGCACTTACAACAAGATAATTTCTCCGAGCGATTAGCTAAGTTGTTGGCGGCGCATCCCAGTATAAACCCCAATGACCTACAACTGGAGGTGTTAGAGACGAGTACACTGGAAGATATTGAAAAAACGTCCAGCATGATGCGTGCCTGTAGTGAGTTGGGCGTAGATTTTGCGCTGGATGATTTTGGTACAGGTTACTCCTCGCTTACTTATCTTAAACGTCTTCCAGCGACCCACCTTAAAATTGATAAAAGCTTCGTTATCGGTATGCTAAATGATTCAGATGATCTTTCTATTTTAAAAGGTGTGCTAGGTTTAGCCAGTGCCTTTAACAGAGAGCCTATTGCAGAAGGTGTAGAGAGTGAAGAGCATGGTAATGTATTATTACAATTGGGGTGTGAAATAGCTCAGGGCTTTACAATAGCCAAGCCAATGCCTGCTGCAGATATCCCGACATGGATTGATGGCTGGCAGCCCTACGAATCATGGACAAAACAAAATATGGCCGTTGAAAATAGTCAAAAATAGGGGCTTAGATACAGGACTGCTTACCCTGAATAAATAGTTACAATTAACCGTGCCCCTTTGCAGCACTATTTATATGAGCCATACATGAGCGTTGAATAACAAAACGGGCCTTCATGTTACTTAGAGATGAAAAATAGTAAGCGACTACAACACAGGTTTGCCTTTTTTACTCGCCCCTTATTCTTTATTCTATAGAAAGGATGAGGGCCTTATAGCATTTAATTGATAGCCCCTAATTCCAAGACCAGCAAACTATTCGCACACTCCTAGGGCATTATTCATGTCTTCAACGGCTGCTTTAAGCTCAGTTAAGCCTCCTCGTGCAATATTTATATCACCACTTTGGTATTTTAGACGTAAATCCTGAGCAATAGTATGTACTCTCTCATGTGCCTGATTAAGCCGCTTCAAACCCTCTGCCTCAAATCGCTTGTCTTGTATTTCTCGCCTTATCCACGAACCGCAAGGACAGAGCTTGCTACTCATTATTGGCCATTGTTCAACACTCTCTGGTAGCGTTTGGATGCTCTTAATAAACCTACTCTCCCAATGACCAGAAGCCAGTCTAAATAGCTTGATATTTCTTTCTTTTATCGTCCAGTGCTTATTGCCTACGTGTAACCATTCTTCATTCGGTATGTAGTCATTAAGCCACCGTGGGATGTCAGCAGCCGGCATTGGCTTGGCTATGCCGTAGCCTTGCGCGTTGTTACAGCCCATTAGGAGTAACATTACCCCATGATTGACCGTTTCAACACCCTCAGCAATGACGTGCCGGTTAAATGAACCAGACAGTCCAATAACACCATCGATAATGGCGCAGTCACTAGGGTCATCTAACATGTCTCTAACAAAGCTTTGGTCTACTTTAATGGTATCAACCGGTAGGCTTCTTAAATGCGTTAGTGATGAATACCCTGTACCAAAATCATCCAGTGCGACTTTGACACCCAAGACACCTTTACACATTTCAATAACGGCGGTGATGGCATTAAGGTCACCTAATGCACTGCTTTCTAATATTTCAAGTTGTAAATGTTGAGGGTCAACTGTGGCGTGTTGAGCCAGTTTTGACTCTAAACGAGCAAAGAAGGTTTGGGATAATAGGTGAGTTGAAGAAATATTAATACTGACTTCAAGTTTAATGCCTTGTAGGCTCCACTCTTCAAGTTGTGTGAGGGCTTCATTAATAACCCATTCACCGACCTTTAGTTCTAATTCAGTGTCTTCAATAACCGGTAAAAAATCTAATGGTGGGATAAGCCCTTTTTCAGGGTGGATCCAACGGATGAGTGCTTCAACTCCAAACACATCTCCGGTGACCATGTTAACCTTAGGTTGATAATATAATTGAAACTCATTGTTTGTTAAGGCATTTTCAATGTCTTTTAATTGGCCATGTTTAAGAATGGTACGTTGGTCTTCACCTTGGTCATATAATTGATAACAATTTCTGCCTGCTAGTTTAGCCTGATACATTGCTTTGTCAGCATGACGCAGTAAGGTATCAATCTCTTCATTATCATTTGGGTAAAGTGTTATTCCGCTGGATGCTGATATTTCAAGCGGGTAGCCATCAATAAGGTAGGGTTTAGCCAATGCATGATGTATTCGGTCTATTGTTTGTGCACATTGGGCTACGGACTCAATATCATTCAGCAACAGGGCAAATTCATCGCCTCCTTGGCGGGAGACGGTGTCTTCTTCTCGGATGCAAGATGTTATACGCTCAGCGACTTCAATCAGTAATTTATCACCTATTTCGTGGCCATACTTATCGTTGACGGGCTTAAAGTTATCTAAATCAAGGAAGCAAACAGCCAGTTGATGTTCAGTACGTTTGCTATGAGCAATTGCTTGCGTAAACCGGTCAGTAAATAAAGCACGGTTAGGAAGGCCGGTGAGCACATCATAATGCGCCATTAAACTCAGTTTCTCTTGTTGGTGTTTACTGTCAGTGATATCACTGAATAGGCCGACATAATTGATCGGGTTGCCAAGCGTATCTTTTAACACCGAAATAGAGAGAAGCTCTGCATAGAACTCACCATTTTTAGTACGGTTCCATATTTCACCTTGCCAGTGACCTTGTTCATTAATTTGCTGCCACATAGCTTGATAGAACTCGGGGCTTTGTTTGCCTGAGCTTAAGAAACTGGGGTTTTGACCTAATGCTTCCTCACGGCTGTAGCCTGTAATCTCATAAAAAGCAGGGTTAACATC
>JAHRWG010000290.1 GCA_019090295.1 Cycloclasticus sp.
GGCTTTTCCCGGGGCATGATTACAGAGGTAATACAGAGTCAACGGTTGGTGATGAGAAAGAAAAAAACCCACGTATCGCCGGTAAAACCAAGGAAGAATACATTGATATTATGGCAAAGCTTAACCTGCCGTTGCCCGAACGAATTCAAGAGGTTCTGCAAATTAATCAAAGCGAAGTGGATGACGACCGCTTAAAGTTCCCATTACTGGCCGAGCTGAACAAAGTGCTTCAGGTTGAACCATCTGTGGTTAAAAGCAAGCTTGAAAGCAAGGCACCTCCTTTTATTATTGATGTAAGAGAGAGGCTTGAATACCAAGGGGAGCTAGGTCATATTAAGAACAGCCGGTTAATTCCTATGGCGACACTTCCTAGTGAGCTAGATTCTTTAGATGCGCAGCGAGACAGCGAGATTGTTTTAGTGTGTCGCTCGGGCGTTAGAAGCACAACGGCTGCAGCAATACTCAAAGGGTTGGGCTTTTCAAATGTTAATAATATGAAAGGTGGAATGCTGGCGTGGAATAAATTAGGTTTTGCTACCGACTCATCACCGGATTAAAAGGGCTTGGGTGCGTTAAGCAGCTAATAACATCGCGTGGCTAATAGATAAGCCGCGCGATTGGTGGTTGCTGTGGAAAATCACACACTCAAACCTATTTAAAAAAAGGTTTGAGCTGTGTTTTAGTGCCTATTGAGGTTAAGCAGCTTGAACTGGAATAGCGTTTTTAGTGTCTTTAACGCCATTATTGTCATCGAGATAGATAAGCCGAGGCTTAAAAGTAGCCAGTTCAGCTTCGTTATACTCTGAGTAGGCACAGATAATTAGAATGTCACCAGCGCAAGCTCGACGAGCAGCTGCACCATTTACAGAAATGACACCACTGTTGTCTTCTGCACGTATGGCGTAGGTTGTAAAACGCTCGCCATTATTGACATTATAAATATCAATTTGTTGGTACTCACGAATACCAGAAAGGTCTAATAAGCTGCCATCAATTGCACAAGAACCTTCGTAGTGTAGTTCACTATGAGTAACGGTTGCTCTGTGTAACTTTGTTTGTAACATGGTTGAACGCATAGACTTAGAATTTCTTGTTTTAAATAAAATGGGTGGGAATTATGCCTGATATCTCGGTCGTCATCAAGAATTATGTGCAATTGCAATAATTCTTGTAATCCATAGGGTTAACGACCAATAAACGACATTAGAACTTAACAGGCGGTGGAACAGCCGCTGCTTTTCCTGCTGTATTTGAAACAATCTCTCTTGCGGACAACCTAGAGTCCTCAAACAGGTGGTCAAGCGATACGGCGTCAGTGCGTTGTGTTTGAGCGCTAACCTCATCCTCTGGCCTTAATAGGTGGAGTGTTTGGGTAGGGAAGGCCATATCAACTTTCTGAGCCTTCGCTAAACGCAAAATATCGAGTAAAAACCGCTGCCTTTCACGTAGTTCGGTGGCCCAGTCGGGTGTCTCCCAAAAAACATACACCAAAACATCTAACGATGAAGCACCCAGCGAATTAAGGTAAACGTGGTAATAGTCTTTGCGCATGTAAGGGTGAAGACGAATAAGTTCACGAACGCCTTCACAAAAAGCTTCAATTTTATCGGGTGGTGTGTCGTAGGTAAGAGCAATGTTACACTTAAGTCGTCGATAGCGACGTTGGCCCATATTATCCACTTTGGCGGTAATAAAAACGGCATTCGGCACAGTTACTAGCGAGTCATAAAAGGTACGGACGTGGGTGCTTCTTAGCCCAACTTCCTCAACGCTTCCTTCTATATCGTTGACTATAATCCAATCACCGGTGTGAAAGGTGCGGTCTAATATAACCGTAATTGAGCCAAATAAGTTCTGCACGACATCTTTAGCAGCCAACGCAAAGGCCAAGCCACCTAAGCCTAAACTGGCTAGTAAGCTAGAAACATTCAAATTAAGGTTAGATGCAACAAACGTAATACCAATAACGGTTACAAATACCTTAAGTGTTTTACTAATAAGGGGTACCAGTACGTCATCTACCTTAGTGTCAGTTTGGTCTGCTTGGTGACGTAAAAAAAGTGTGACTAAATCAACCAGACGGTAAGCACCCCAAACACCCGCAAAACCAGCCAGTATTTTGACAGCAACCAATAAAATAACCATGGCTTGGTTAGGTAAAGACAATAAGTTAAGGCAGGCCCACCAGATACCCGTCATAACCAGCATGGCTAATGGGCGTAACAAATCATCGGGGGTTTCTTTGAGCGCAGGTAATTGAGTGGTACGACGAAACTGTTTAATGAAATGTTGTAGGAAAAACGAAGCGAGCTTGTCGGCAATAAAACCAAGAGCGATGGCGAATAAAATACCCAGCCACTTCCAATTTTCAAGTAAAAAAGAACGGGTTCGAAGTGGTTGAGGCAACTGCTGGCGAAACTCAATATGCCAAGGAAGGTAACTGGACTCTGGATCATCAAACTTAAGTGTTTTTTTCGTTGCCAGTTCATCAACAATAGCTGGTAGCGCGGCAAGGGTTGCTGGGCTAAATAACCAGCGGCCATCTTCTACTTGTTGGATGCGGATGCTACCACTGTCGTATTGTTTGAAAAGGTATGCGTTGCCCGTTTCTCTGTTAGGGATATTATCTAAATTAACCAAGGCAGTTTTATCAATGGCTTCGAGTAGAAGCCAGGCTAAGTCTCGCCCCTTCTCTTGACGAATGAGGCTATTAACAGCCGATAAATCAAGCGTTTGAATGGCCTGTTGGATACGTTCAGGCTTGCCTCGCTTAATGTCATTCATGCTGTGTAAGAATGTCGCAAAGGTCTTTTGTGGCGAGCTAAACTCTATCAGGTTAATAACGGCTTTTTTTGTACTCTCTTGGGGTGCGTTTTCAGCCGCAAATGCAAGGCCGATACTGAGTAATAAAAGAGTGGTAAGAAGTAGTCTTTTCATCATTTTTTCTAGTTTAGGGTAAGCTGATGGTTATATTATCAATTAACCGTGTTGAACCAAGGTAGGCAGCAATTAGCATCACTAATTCTTTGTCTTTTTTAGTGGCCGGCTTAAGGTGGTCGCGTTGTAATATATGAACGTAATCAACCCTAAACCCCTTGTCATTTAAGCTTTTGGCGGCATTGTCACGCAGTGAATCAATATCCGAAAAGCCGTCAATAAGCGCCTGTTGAGTCGTTAAAAGTATAGGGTGAATGGCCGCAGCTAATTGGCGTTGCTGAGCCGATAAATACCCGTTTCTTGAACTCATTGCTAAACCACTGGGCTCTCTAACAATGGGCACACTAACAATATTAATGGGAATGTTTAAATCATCAACCATACGACGAATAACGGCCAGTTGCTGGAAGTCTTTTTCACCAAAAAGAGCCACGTCAGCACGTGTCATATTAAATAATTTTGCCACAATAGTGGTTACGCCATCAAAATGCCCCGGGCGAGAAGCACCGCATAAAATATCGGTTAAACCAGGCACGTGAACATGCGTCGAATGCTCACTTCCGTGAGGGTAAATATCAGCAATATTCGGCGCAAACAGTATATCGGTATGAACTGCTTCTAGCTTTTCAATATCTGCTTGCAAGGTGCGTGGGTACTTGTCCAAGTCTTCATTGGCACCAAATTGGGTCGGGTTAACAAATAGGCTAACAACAACAGTATCGGCGTGTTGCTGGGCGGTTGTTACTAATTGAAGATGACCTGGGTGCAGGTTACCCATAGTGGGAACCAGCGCAATAGCCTGTTTGGCTTGCCTAATAAGGCTTAAAGCAAGCTGCAGGTCTTTAATGGTATGAACAATTTGCATGCTTAAAAAGAGTGCTCAGCAGCAGGGAATTGTTGCTGTTTCACAGCATTTACATACGCTTTGACGGCATCACTAATATTGCCAGCGTCTTGGATAAAATTTTTACTGAATTTGGGGCGTTTACCCAATGTAATATCCAGCATGTCATAGCTAACCAGCACTTGGCCATCACATTGAACGCCAGCACCAATACCAATAATAGGAATAGCAACGCTATCGGTTATTTTTTTAGCTAACGTGGCTGGAATGCACTCAACGACAATGGCGCTAGCACCGGCTTGCTCAAGAGAGATAGCATCATTAATTAAGCTACTTGCTTGCGCCTCGTCCTTACCCTGTACGCGGTAGCCGCCCAATTGATTAACCGATTGTGGAAGTAAGCCTAAATGCCCACAGACAGGAATACCTTGATTAACAATGTGGTGAACACTGTCGAGAATTTTTTGGCCACCTTCTAGCTTAACCATATGAGCATGGCCCTGTTGCATTAAAATACCTGCATTTTGCACAGCTAAGTCAGGGTTTGGGTAACTCATAAACGGTAAATCAGTGACTAACAGGGCGCGCTTAAGACCACGAGACACTAACCTAGAATGGTAGACCATTTCATCAACCGTCACCGGTACAGTGCTTGTTTGCCCTTGCACAACCATTCCTAAAGAATCCCCCACTAAAACCATCTCAATGCCAGCATGATCTAAAATATGGGCAAAACTGGCATCATAGGCCGTTAAGCTGGTTATTTTTTCACCACGTGCCTTCATGGCCAGTAAGTCTTGGTTAGTTATTTGCTTGCTGCTTGAATGTTGGCTCATGTCGATCTCAAACTGATGGGGAAGGAAGGGGGTTTATATAACGCCGACCAGAATGGCTGGCATTAATA
>JAHRWG010000291.1 GCA_019090295.1 Cycloclasticus sp.
CTCATTATCCACCTCTAATAAGAAGTGTGAGCCCATTGGTTTAATACTTTTATAGGCAGGGATATCATAAACAGCCTCGAAAAACTGCTCTTCTGATTGTTCAGCGGAGAAACTAGGTGCTTGAAGGAGTATTTTCATGGCTTATCTAAACGCATGATCTAACGACCCCACCATCCACACGAACCGCTGCGCCAGTCGTCGCTGACGCCAGTGGGCTACATAAATAAACGACCATATTCGCAACTTCTTGCGGGTCAGCAAAGCGCTTAATCAGTGATGATGGCCGTGCGGACTTAAAGAACTCGTCTTCAACTGCATCAATTCCGAGCCCACCGCTGACTTCTTTTACAAAATCAACCACGCCTTCCGATCGAGTAGGGCCCGGCAAGACGGCATTCACGGTAATACCTGTTCCTGCACACACCTCGGCCAAACCACGTGATACAGCTAACTGAGCAGTTTTGGTCGTTCCGTAATGAATCATTTCTAATGGGATTTGCAGGGCGCTTTCACTGCTAATAAAAATGATTCGTCCCCAGTTATTGGCCTGCATAGCCGGTAAATACGCACGAGACAGGCGCGCCCCTGTGAGCACATTCACATCAAAGAAACGTCGCCAATCATCATCGCTAATATCTAAAAAATCTTTAGGTTCAAAAATACCTAAGGCATTCACTAAAATATCTAATGTAGGGTGCTCGGCTAATAAACGTTCAGTGCTCGCAGCCACTGACAAATCCGCACAAAACACCGAAACATCTGCTTTTGGGTACTGGGCAAGTATTTTGTCCTTTGCCAGCTTCAACTTGTCAGCGTGTCGGCCGTTAAGAATAACCTGCGCGCCTTCTGCGGCTAATGTCTTTGCAATAGCAAAGCCTATACCTTGGCTTGACCCTGATACAAACGCTTTCTTTTGCTTAATCTGTAAATCCATTATTTCTCCTAATATCTGCTGTATTTTCTTTAACTAACCGCACTTAGATCACTCTACTGACGCACTAATGGCTGACTTCACCCAAATTGGTAAGCAGAAACCGTTGCACCCATCACTCGATCCGAAAACACATGCTGCCCCTTATCTTCTCCAGCTGCACCTGCTACAACCATTAAGGGTAATAAGTGCTCTTCTCGAGGGTGGCTTTCTATACCAGAGGGTGCGTTTTGCCACTGTTCTAAAAGCTGCGTTCGTTCTTTTTCGGGTGCTGTGCTTGCGTTAGTTAACCAAGTATCAAACTTATCCGAATGCCCGCCATGATCATTTCCTTGCATAAGGGTTTGCATATTATGGAAGCTCATACCACTGCCTAAAATCAGCACGTTATCTGCCCGCAAGGACTCGATCGCCTGCCCTATTTGCACATGAAATGCTGGATCTAGATTATCCTGAAGTGACAGTTGAACAACTGGAATATCAGCGTCTGGAAACATCACTTTAAGGGGTACAAACACCCCATGATCATATCCTCGGTTTAACTCCATTTCACTCTTAATGCCTGATTTAGCCAATAAAGCTTGCACTTTTTTAGCCAGCTCCGGTGAGCCTGGCGCTGGGTAAGTTAATTGGTAGGTATGTTCCGGGAAGCCATAATAGTCAAATAATAGGTCAGGTCCTGGGTGACTATTAATGTGCACGGTCTCTTCTTCCCAATGCCCAGAAATCACCAAAATAGCCGATGGTTTTTGTGGCAAAGTATTCACCACATTTTCTAACCAACCCTTCATTTTATCCCATGTATTGGCTGGCCCTCGCGTCCACTCCATAAAAAAACAAGGCCCGCCTCCATGCGGAATAAACAAGCTCGGTAGTTTTTTATTATTCATATTTTTTAAGGCACTTTTAAATTATTTCAAGTATGGTATATCATGTTTATCTAATTAACAGCCAACGGCATATTAATTAGTCTAATAATAATTTAAATTGAACCCTGGGGAAACCATGAAAGACTCAAAAGAAAAGCTATCCGGCACCACAATTGCTCTACATTGGATTATCGCTCTTAGTATCATCTCGCTCGTTACTGTCGGTGTGTACATGACTAACACCAATACTTATGCTTTATACCCCCTGCATAAGTCTATTGGTATGTTGATCTTTGTTGTTATTCTTGCCCGTGTCGTTTGGCGCATCAGCAATGGCTGGCCAGAATCCGCAGCAGACCATAAAACATGGGAAAAAAAGCTCGCTAAATTCATACATTGGTTCCTTATTATAGCCACAGTTATGCTACCTATTTCTGGCATGTTAATGTCTGGCTTAGGCGGTCATGGTCTACATATTTTCGGCTTAGAACTTTTAGCCTCTACGCCTAATCTTGATGAGCCAGGAAAAATGATTCCAATCAATGGCCCCATGGCTGGCATTGCACATGAAATGCATGAATTAGGTGGTAAGGCCATTTTCGCCGCTATTTTGTTACACCTTGCTGGCGCATTAAAACATCACTTTATTGATAAAGACGGCACACTAAGAAGAATGTTAGGCGCTCGTATTAAATAATAAGCTTTCACCGTTGTGTGTTGACGTTAACGTCAGCACACAACTATAAGCACGCAGTTCCTTTCTAGTCGTTGTAACCGAACACCCCCTTCCTCTCTCTCACTCAACACGCTGCTGACCCGCACCATTCTCGCGAGTACGACCAGCAATCGACCCTCGCCAATCGCTGGCCCTATGTGTTATTTAAAGGTCACTGAAACACTCACGTGCGGCTCCAGCCCTAAGCCTGTATAAATTGCAGTTAAACGGCCTTTTTTAACACGTACCGGTGGTGTTAAACTGCCTAGCGATAATAAATGCCCTTTCTTCAAAGCATAATTGCGCTTAACTAGCTCATCTCTTAACCAACGAATAACCTTTACTGGGTTACCCATCAAACTATCACAACGCCCCGTTTGTAAGCCGGTACGGTCGTCATACACAATACCTACTTGGCAGGTATTTAGACTATCAATATCTTCCATTGGAATCGGCTCCCCCATAACCCCATAACGTGCAGAGGTATTAATGGCCACGAGCATATCAACATTAAGCGCCTTGTCCGTTGAAAATAGCCGGTCAGGGATTTCAATAAACGGAATCACTTGGTCTAGGCCAGCTAACAGTTCTTCATCTGTTGTTGCTGTTAAAAAAGAGTTATCTCGCACACGTACCAGTAAATCAGCCTCGGCAAATGGGTGAACAGCTGATGACAGGCGGATGGTTGCTGGGCTTTCTAAAAGCATTTTATCTAAGAAAATACCCAGTAGTGGTTCATCCACCCCCATTTCCTGCTGAATCGCTTCACCTGTTAATGCCGCTTTATACCCAGTCACAGCTCCCCACTTTTCGGACAGGGCATACACCAGCCTTTTTTGAATATCCAAGGCCACCTCAGGTGTTAAGCCTGGAATAGCTTCTGCCTCATCAACCTTAATATAATTATCATAAAGAGCCAGTGTCGTACGTGGCACAAAGTCCCCCTGACGACCGATAAATATGGCTACCGCAAACACTGCAAAAATTAAAAATGTAAACCTGAATTTCATACGTTTAAACCCTGTTAGCTAAAAAATTGTGTGAAAACACGTATTGTATCGTTATGGTCCTGCACTCCTGCACTTTCACGAGTACTGTGCATAGCCCACATTGGGCTACCAATATCAACCGTACTAAGCCCCAAGCGCGCTGACGTCATTGGGCCGATAGTACTGCCACAGCCTAGATCTGTACGGTGAGCATACTGCTGATAAGCAACACCTGCTTGATCACATAAGTCCATAAAGCGTGCCTGTGATGCACTATTGGATGCATAGCGAATATTGCTGTTCAACTTAATAACCGGCCCTTTATTCACCAATACATGATGTTCTGGCTCATAGGCATGCGGGAAGTTAGGGTGGTAGGCATGCGCCATATCTGCACTAATCATAAAGCTATTCGACAAGCCTCTTTTATAGTCTTCTACCGATAAGTCCAAACAAGCCGCCAATCGTTCAAGCACATCTGGTAGAAAGCTACCATCAGCTCCCTTGTGGCTATGACTGCCAATTTCCTCATGATCAAAAAAAGCGCAGACGTTAAACTGCCCTGATTGTAAGGATTGTTTAGATAATAACGCACTCAAAGCCGCATGGCAGGAGGCAAGGTTATCCAGTTGGCTATTGGCATAAAATTCGTCATTGAGCCCATAGAAACTGCCTTGCTGAGTGTCATATACATGTAGCTCCCAGCTCACAACATCACTGGCTTCCACGCTAAGTTCATTGGCCAACACATTGATTAATTCACGCTGTTGGTTTTTCTCTGGATCAGCAACAGCCAATAATAAGGGCAACTCTGTCTGCTTATTCAGCTTCAAACCATCTGTGTTGACCTTGGGGTTCATGTGAATGGCTAAATTTGGCAGACGAAGAATGGGCTTATTAATACGCACCAACCTCGAGACCACTCCATCGTCATGTTTAATATGAACACGCCCAGCTAAACTCAAGTCTCGATCAGCATAGGTTGCCAAAATAGGCCCACCATATACTTCTACCCCTAAGCGTTGATAACCACCGTGTTTCTGATCGGGTTGAGGTTTAACCCTTAAACCCGGTGAGTCCGTATGCGCGCCTATTAACCTAAAGCCATCCTCAGTTAAATCGTTGCTACCCACGGTAAAAGCAATAATAGATGAATCATCACGTCGAACGTAATAGCGTCCTGCCTTAGCTAAAGACCACCGGTTCTTTTCCTCTAGCTCAACAAACCCTTCCGCCTCTAACATTTTTTGGGTCGTGGCTACTGCGTGCCACGGGCTAGGGCTGTCATCAATATAGTTTAATAACGCCCGCACTTGTTTATTCGCAGTCATGGTTATTCCTTGTCCTCTAGCTGCAAAGAGGCGGAGTTAATGCAGTATCGCAACCCTGTGGGCGCTGGCCCATCTTCAAACACATGCCCCAAATGGCAACCGCATTGAGCGCAAACTGCCTCAACTCGCACCATCCCATGGCTTTCATCCCTGTTTTCAATGATGTTTTCTGTCGCACTTGGTCTAAAAAAACTGGGCCAACCGCTGCCCGAGTCATATTTATCTGTCGATTCAAATAACGGTGTATCACAGCATTTGCAGTGATAAGTACCCTCTGTTTTACAGGCCTCATATATGCCTGAAAAAGCAGGTTCCGTCCCTTTCAGTCGACAAATACGGTAATCATTTTCCGACAGCTCTGCCTGCCATTGTTGTTCTGTTTTATAAGGCATATGCACACCTAAGTTATTGAGTTGGCAAATTATACCGGAGAATGTCCACCTAAACGATTTTCAGCTCAACCCTGCAAGGTGACTAAGGTTTAAGCAAGCTATACGACTGCCGCGAACGATGATGCTTTATCGTTGCATTATGGGCTTATATCCTGCTTAATCGTTAGAGAAAGCAACGATATGAGACAACGCATGACAAGCAGACACTGGGATGCTATTTTTTCTGAACAAGGTGACTCTGAACTTGGATGGTATGAAAGTGACCTATCGCAGACATTTACGTTCATTGACCTCATCCCCTCAACTGAATCAACCACTACATTTTTAGCGGGGGCAGGCACCTCGCAACTTGTTGATGCATTATTAGCAAAACAACATCAACTCATCATAAATGATATTAGCACTAAGGCGCTAAAGACATTACAACGGCGCTTGGGGAAGACTGAGGCACCAAGTTGGCTGCAACATGATCTGTCTAAGCCATTGCCAGTTCAAATGCCTCAAGTTGATCTATGGGTGGATCGTGCCGTTCTTCATTTTCTGCTTAGCGAGACTGATATTCAAACCTACTTCCGTAATGTCACTGCAACGGTCCGCGCCAATGGCTATGTGCTATTGGCTGAATTTTCCAAGGTTGGTGCCCCTAAGTGCGCCGGATTAGAGGTACACCGCTATTCCATTGAAGAGATGACCCAGCGATTGGGTAAAGAGTTTAAGCTGATCCACCATGAGGATTATGTGTTTATTACCCCCTTTGGTGAACCCCGTCCATACGTGTATGCGCTGTATCAACGGGTGGCTCAAGAAAACAGTTCATCGGTTATCAGCAAGCGCCAGTAAGCCACCTGCCGATAACCGCAGATGTCCCGAACTATTTTTTGATACTGTTAAAAATCAGTTTTATCCAGTTGCCTTCATTAATAAAACCCGCACCCAAGGGTGTATATTTATCCGCCAAACCCATCGTTTGAATATCTTCCAATGATTTGCCTTGTTCCGCTAGCGCTTTAACAAACTCCGTCGTTTCAACCAACATTTGATGGTACGCTTTTAACCCATCAAGGTCTGACATAGGGCCATGTCCCGGAATAATCAGCACATCATCCGGCAGTGTCTCAATGATCTTTGCTACGTTACTCGTTAACGTAAAGACATTGCCACCCGTGTCTAAATCTACAAATGGGAACACCCCGTTAAAGAAGTGATCCCCTAAGTGAGCCACATGGCTTTGCGAGAAGTAAACAATACCGTCGCCATCCGTGTGCCCATTTGCATAATGGATAAACTTAATGTCTTCATTATTAAAATGAATATTTAAAGATTGGTCAAAAGTGATAATAGGCCAAGCTTTTTTTACTTGAGCGGGCGAGCGTCCAAAAAAGTTTTGCTGCTCAGCCATTAAACGTTTGCGCGCATTATGGTGAGAAATAATGGTTCCTTGATCAGCAAAATTCGCATTATTGCCAGTATGATCACCATGCCAATGGGTGTTTAGAATAAAGGCTGGCTTTTCCTTACTAAGGGCTGCCAACGCCGCTTTTATTTTATCGTTCATTGGGGTCAATTGGTCATCAACAATTAAGACTCCATCCTCACCCACTGAAACGCCAATATTACCGCCTGCAAAGCCACCCACGCCTTCTAACATATAAATGTTATTACGCAGCTCTGTCGTTTTTAGTGATATGCCTGAAAAGTCTTGTTCTGCAGCCACCAACACCGGTGCCATCAACAGACTACAAGATACCGCCAACCCTCTAATTATTTGCTTCATTCACCTTCCCCTTTTTATTTAAAATAATATACCGTTTAGCTTAACCCTA
>JAHRWG010000292.1 GCA_019090295.1 Cycloclasticus sp.
ACAAGTCTGCGAGCGTCCCTGAGCAAATAAGGCAATTAATTATTGATCAAGAACATGTGGTCGAGCAAACATAAAATAACCGAGCTAATAGTCGGCAGCTTACCTAAAGTATCACCCTCAAGGTGCTACTTAAGTGATGTTGTGTGCTTAAAGAGAAATAAATAATGAAACAATGGTCCCTAGTGTTTGATAATAAGTTTGTTCAAGACTTACCTGTCGACCCAATAATTGAAAATTACCCGAGACAAGTGCGAGGCGCCTGTTTTTCTTGGGTAACACCGCAACAGGTGTCTATGCCGTCACTATTGGCCTATTCTAAGGAAGCGGCTGAGTTGATTGACCTATCAGAAAGTCATTGTCAAACAAGCTACTTTACCGAGGTTTTTTCGGGTAACACTCAGTTAGATGGTATGCAACCATATGCTAGTAGTTACGGTGGTCATCAATTTGGCAACTGGGCTGGTCAACTGGGTGATGGTAGAGCGATCAATTTAGGTGAGGTATGTAATCAAAAGGGTCAACGTTGGGCAGTACAATTAAAAGGGGCTGGGCCAACACCCTATTCTAGGACAGCAGATGGCTTGGCTGTCTTGCGTTCATCATTAAGAGAGTTTTTATGCAGTGAAGCTATGTATCACCTTGGTATTCAAACGACCCGTGCCTTAAGTTTAATTACGACCGGTGAGCAAGTGATGCGAGATGTGATGTACAGCGGTGATCCACAGCTAGAACCAGGTGCAGTTGTCTGTCGTTTAGCACCTTCGTTTACACGGTTTGGACATATTCAGTATTATGCCCAACAAAACGAAGCGTTACTTAAGCAGTTTGTAGACCATACTTTGCGCGTTGATTTTCCCCATCTAAGTGATCCTAGCCCCTCTGTTTACCTGCAGCTTTTTGAAGAGGTATGTTTAACCTCTTGCACTATGGTAGTCAACTGGATGAGAGTCGGATTTGTGCATGGGGTTATGAATACAGATAATATGTCCATCTTAGGCTTAACTATTGATTATGGGCCTTATGGTTGGCTTGAAGCCTTTGATATTAACTGGACACCCAATACAACCGATAAAGACTACAAGCGTTATGCCTATGGTGAGCAAGGAAAAATCACGCATTGGAATTTATACCAATTAGCGAATGCGTTGTACCCGTTAATTAAAGATGCAAAGCCCCTAGAAAAATTATTGGATGACTATGCTGACAATTATGCGAGCCAATGGCTGTTAATGATGATGGAAAAGCTAGGATGTAGTTCGGTTATCACTGGATCAGACAGTGATCTGATTCAACAGTTAGTAGACTTCTTTAAGCTGCACGAAACAGATATGACAATATTTTTTAGGCGCTTAGCTGACTTGCCACTTGATCAAGAAACCTTTGATGTGGCGGCTGCTGTTAAACAGTTGACCCCAGCTTTTTACCCTGAATCTTTTGAAGGGGAAGCAGAAGCGTTACTGATTAGTTGGCTAAATAATTATGCGAAAAGATGCCGGGCTGACGTATTGATGCCGGTTGAACGGAAAGAGCTAATGAATCGTGTAAACCCGAAGTTTGTTCTGCGCAATTACCTTGCACAACAAGCGATAGAGCAGTCTGAAAAAGGCGATCAGCACCTTCTTAACGAATTGTTGGACGTACTTAAAAAGCCTTATGATGAACAGCCTGGTAAAGAACACTTTAACCAAAAAAGGCCAGAGTGGGCTAAACATAAGGTGGGCTGTTCCATGTTGTCTTGTAGTTCGTAAGGTTACTTCACAGCGTAACAAGAATAATATTTTACGGTCAAACCCTAATAGGCATCGGTTAAACACCCTTTATTTATGGCAATAAACTCAACAATTCATAAAGTATCTTTAGATATTGCAGATATGGATAGGCATTACTATCACCAACATGAACTGACGCTTGCCCAGCACCCGTCGGAAAATAATTACAGATTCATGATTCGCTTGGTCGCTTTTATACTCAATGCACATGAGCGGCTGAGTTTTACAAAAGGGTTATGTGCTGACACAGAACCCGAATTGTGGCAAAAAGCCCTTACCGATGAAATAGACCTATGGGTTGAGTTAGGGCAAGTTGATGAAAAGCGAATTCGTCGAGCTTGTGGACGCTCAAAGCAAGTTATTATTTATACCTACCATGACGGTAAGGCCAGTGTTTGGTGGGGACAGCAGGGTAAAAAATTAGCCCGATTTAAAAACCTAAAAGTGATTCAGCTGAAAGCAGAGAAGCTAGAAGAGCTGGCCGGTCGCACAATGAACTTACAGTGCAGTATTCAAGATGGGGAGGTTTACCTAAGTGACGGTGAGCTTGCTTGTACTATTTACCAAAAACCTCATTAGGTTATTAAATTAATGTGGGCTACTTATCAATGAGTGTTCGTCATTCACGTTTACGTAGACGTTAGCTAATAAAAAGGAAAAAATGAAACAGTCAAGTTATGTCGTGTGCGCGCTTTACCACTTTGTTCGCATACCTGATTATAGGTCCCTTAAACAGCCCCTGATTAAGTTGATGAATGCTCAAGGGATTAAAGGAACATTATTGCTGGCAGAAGAAGGCATCAATGGTACGGTGGCGGGAAAACGCGACGCAATAAATGCGCTATTAAAGTGGCTGCAAGATAAGCCAGACTTCAAAAAAGTAGTTTATAAAGAGTCATATGTAGATACCCAACCCTTTAGCCGTACAAAGGTCAAATTAAAAAAAGAGATTGTCACAATGGGTGTCAACAATATTGACCCAAACGATATCGTTGGAACCTATGTCAAGCCAAAAGATTGGAATGCCTTGATTACAGACCCCTCTGTACTATTGGTCGATAC
>JAHRWG010000013.1 GCA_019090295.1 Cycloclasticus sp.
ATTCAAATGCAAGGTTAATTTCTAGCCGAGGTGGTGTGTCTGTAGATGAAAGGACTAATACACTATTGGTGCAAGAAACGGCTGAAAAATTGGTAGAGATCCATAAAATAATTAAGCGTCTGGATCGACCTGTTCGTCAAGTAATGATTGAATCACGTATTGTTATTGCGAATGATGACTTTACACGTGATTTAGGGGTGAGATTTGGCCTAAGTGGAGTGGACCAAAGTAATGATTCAGTTTCATTGGTCTCTGGTTCACTGGCGAATGGTGTTGAGCCATCGAGTATTTTTGATGTGGGTGGCTCAGAAGGTTTGCTAGTGGACTTGCCAGCAGCAAACCCAGCTGGAGCGATTCAGTTTATCGTGGGTAAAATTGGTAGTTCGTTATTGCAATTAGAGCTTTCAGCATTGCAAACGGAAGCAAAGGGTGAGGTCATTTCTAGTCCACGGGTTATTACATCGGACCAAGTAGAGGCTGAAATCAGTCAAGGTGTGGAGATTCCCTTCCAAGAAGCATCTTCTTCTGGTGCAACCTCAACCAGCTTTGAGGAAGCAGAGTTGAAGTTAACGGTAACACCAAGAATTACACCGGATGATAGGATTAATCTAGAGCTAAATATAACGAAGGACTCACCAGATTTTTCAAATGTTCAGCCAGGTGGTGTTCCTATAAACACCCAAGAGGTTGATACAACGGTACTCGTTAATAATGGCGATACAGTTATCTTAGGTGGGATTTATGAGAGATCTAAAGATCAGAGTGTTCGTAAAGTACCATTCTTTGGCGACCTTCCTGGCGTTGGTGTCTTGTTTAAGAAGAAATTTAAACAAGATAATAATAGAGAGCTGTTATTCTTTATTACACCAAAAATCATGAAAGATAATCTGCGTGTAAATTAGATTTATCATAAGGTTAAGAAAAAATGAGGCCTCGGCCTCATTTTTTTGCTTGTAAATTGTACTAAGTACTAATTCTAAAAATAGTTGCTCAACGTAGAGAGCCGAGCATGATATAGTCTTTAAATTAAGGCGATAACTTAGACATCAGAATGCACGGAAAGAATAATATATATCTTGTAGGGCCAATGGCAGCAGGCAAATCAACGGTCGGCAAGTTATTAGCAAATCGTCTAAACAAAGGATTTTATGACACCGACGAAGAAATAATTAAGTGTACAGGTGTAGAGATAGCGTTAATTTTCGAGCTAGAAGGTGAAGAAGGCTTTAGAAAGCGCGAAGCGGAAAAGTTGCAAAAACTAGCTCAATTAAACGGGGCGGTGGTTGCAACGGGTGGTGGAATTATTCTAAAGGAAGAGAACCGTCAAACGTTACAGGAAACTGGGACGGTTATTTACCTCAAATGCTCGGTAACGCAACAATTAAAGCGGACAAAGTTTGATACAAAGAGGCCGTTGCTTCAAACGAAAAGCCCAAAATTAAAGCTAGAAGAATTGATGCGTCACCGTGCACCGATTTATGAATCAATAGCAGATATTACTGTGAGCACAGATAGAATGAATAGTAAGCGAGTTATCAGAGGGTTGCTAGAAAGCTTGGGTGAGTCACTATGAGTGAACTAGAGGTTTTAACCGTTGAGCTAGGAAGTCGTAGCTACCCCATATATATAGGTGATGGTTTATTGGTAAATCAGAACCTGCTTAAAAAACACATTGTAGGCGACCAAGTGATGGTCGTTACAAATGAGACGATAGCTCCCTTATATTTAAATCAATTTATTGAAAACTTTAGTGATGATATTGAGGTAAAGCTTGTCATTCTTCCGGATGGTGAGCGTTATAAAACACTGGAGTATCTGGACAATATTTATAGTGCGTTATTGGAAAACAGATGTAACCGTCAAGTCACGCTTATTGCACTAGGAGGTGGAGTTATCGGTGATATGACTGGGTTTGCGGCAGCAAGCTACCAACGAGGAGTTAACTTTATACAAGTACCAACCACGTTGTTGTCTCAGGTCGACTCTTCCGTGGGAGGAAAAACAGGGGTCAATCACCGTCTAGGCAAAAATATGATTGGGGCTTTTTATCAGCCTAAGTGTGTCTTAATCGATACATCTGTCCTTTCAAGCCTACCAGAAAGAGAGCTTAGCGCCGGTTTAGCTGAAGTAATCAAGTATGGGGCTATCTGTGACCTTGTTTTTTTTGAATGGTTAGAAAAAAACATGGCTAAACTCCTGCTAAAAGATGTTGATGCATTGACGTATGCTATAAAAATATCATGTGAAGAGAAGGCTATTGTTGTTGCTAAAGACGAAAAAGAGTCAGGCATTCGAGCGACTCTAAATTATGGACATACGTTCGGTCATGCCATTGAAAGCCACATGGGGTATGGAGTATGGCTACACGGTGAGGCTGTCTCGGTAGGGATGTGCTTGGCGGCGAAAATGTCTGTTGAGCAAAAAACCTTATCGTATGAAGATTACTTACGTATTGAGTCTTTATGCCGTTTGGCTCAGCTGCCTACAGAAAAGCCAGTCGACATGACGGCCAGTGATTTCCTTCGCTACATGCAAGTTGATAAAAAGAATACCTCCACATCCATCAGGCTTGTGTTGTTGGATGCTATTGGTAAGGCGGTTATTTTTGACTGCGCCGACCACGATTTAATAAGTGCAGTCATTACATGAGTCTCGTATAGGATAAAATATTTTGACAACAACAGGGGTAAAGCAAGGAGACATTAATGGCTTTTTTACTGCTGAAAGGCAGCAGCGGCTAGAGCTTATACGGCACCTAATTGTTAATGGTCAAAAAAGAATATTATTGAAGGGCGAAAAGCAAGTTGGGAAAAAATACTTTATTCACCAGTTTGCAAAACAGCTTGAACCAGCGTGGATTTTTAGTAAATTTGACTCAACTGACATTAAGGTGGATGGAGGATTCATCTCCCTTATCGAGGCAGGGTTCAATCGCCACGAAAACTCACAAAGAAAACTTACTCAACGTCTAACATCATGGTCGAAGGCTGACAGGACAGTTATCCTCTGTATAGAAAGCGTTAATCGGCTTGACGTGTCGGATATTGGTGAGCTGTTTGAAATGGTTCAGAAATATTCATGTTTACACCTGCTGTTGACGCAGACAGAAGGGTTAAATGAAGCGTTTGAAAAACAATGCCAAACCATTGACCTAGAAGAGCTAAGTGAACAGCAAACCTATGAATATGCTGTGCTTAAGGCGCAGGAATCAACGCAATATGCTGTCAGTTTGGCCCATGTGAATGCTGCTGAGCTGTTTGAAGAAACTGGGGGTGTTCCAGGGAAGGTAAAACAGTTTTTAAAGGATGCGCAAGATGAGCCCCTAGCGGAACTGGATAAGAGTAAAAAGCCATGGCTGCGTTCACTAAAATGGCTGGCTGTGTTAATAGCTATTGTTATGCTTGGGTATAAGGGGTATTCACTGATAAGTAATAACGTAGGGGCCCCAAAGGCAGTTTACAAGCAGCCGCAACAAAAGGCAGAAAAAGCAATAGTCCCAACGCTACGTAAGATGGAGTTGCCTGCCTTTGATGATAC
>JAHRWG010000293.1 GCA_019090295.1 Cycloclasticus sp.
CGAAGCCTTGCTCTCTTGAATAAATAACCTTACCCTGGTGAATGACATTCAGTGTGGTAACGGTTGAGCCTGTATCAGCGATTGCCACTGTTGATTCTGGCCCATAATCAGGCATACTCCCCTGTAATAGACCATATGCCTTCTCTAAGGCATATGCTTCAACATCTACAATTTTAGCTTTCAAGCCAGCTAAGTCTAAAACAGCCACCCTATCATCAATATTCTCTCGGCGAGAGGCAGCTAATTGAATGTCCACCATCCCTGCGTTTTTCTCATTCACCCCAATGACGCTAAAGTCTAAATTAACCTCATCCATTGAGTAAGGGATGTATTGGTCAGCAATCAACTCAACTTGCGCTTCAAGCTCATCATCATTATCTGGGGTTGGAATAGAGACGATTTTTGTAATGACTGCCGCGCCTGACACGGCCAATGCTGCTTGCTTTAACTTTGTTCCTGAACGCTCAACAACTGTTCTTACCGCTTGTCCAATAGCATCAAGGTCAGCAAAGTTATTATCTATTACGGCATTTTCAGGGAGGGCAGCTACCGCATAGCTCTCCACTCGGTAACGTGACCCATGCTTACTCAGTTCGATCAGCTTGACCGCTGAAGTACTAATATCGATACCCAATACATTCGGGCTACTGCGTGTAAAAAAAGACATTCTTTTTCCCTTTTTCTTAAACTATACGTCCAATATTTTCAATAATCAATAAGCGTCCCAAACTCTTACACCTAAACCCCAACAACTGATTTGTAATCAATGGGTAACACCTCTTTCTTTCAGTATAGCTTTAGTTTTGAACAATATACTAATTATTGAAAAAAATGTAATGATTCTTATACTAATGTGATTTCTCTCACAAAGCGAATACAATTAGAGCCTATCAGCTTTGCACAAACACATACTTACATAGCATGCCTAACAAACCCCGCATTTCACGCTTTATCAAACCTCTTTTAATATGGGGCGCAAGCTTCAGCCTTATTTTTATAGCCACTTTCGCACTTTATATTAAATTTATTGCCTTACCCAGCTTACCGGATATATCTAGCCTACATAATATACAACTGCAAACGCCTTTAAATGTATACAGTAACGATGGCTTATTAATTGCTAAATTTGGTGAGAAAAAGCGCATTCCTGTTGGCTATAGCGACATTCCCACGATACAAATCAATGCCTTTTTGGCTGCCGAGGATAAGGACTTCTTCCAGCACTCAGGTGTCGATATTTTTGGGTTGGCGCGCGCTATGAGCCAACTGATATTAACCGGTAAGAAGAAACAGGGTGGCAGCACAATAACCATGCAAGTCGCGCGTAATTTCTTTTTAACCAAGAAAAAAACCTACACCCGAAAGCTACGTGAAATATTACTCTCTTTAGTTATCGAGCAGCAGCTGAGCAAGCAAGACATTCTTACCCTTTACTTAAATAAAATTTACCTTGGCCACCGTTCCTACGGAATAGCTGCTGCTGCCGATGTTTATTACGATAAAAAACTCAATGAGCTTAGTCTTGCCCAGCAAGCGATGATAGCTGGCCTACCCAAAGCACCGTCAGCATTCAACCCCATCACCAACCCTAGCCGCGCCCTTACTCGCCGGAACTATGTGCTTAATAGGCTTTTAGACTTGCAATATATTACTCAAACTCAATTTGACTCAGCTATTATTGAACCCATTAGCGCTCGCTTGCACGCTTCCTCAGTTGAACTGGATGCACCTTATGTCGCTGAAATGGTCCGAAGTAAAATGCATGCGCTGTATGGTGATGATATCTACACATCAGGCATGCACGTTTATACCACCATTAACAGCCAGCAGCAGCGTGCTGCTAATCTTGCTGTAAAAAATGCGTTGCACCAATATGACCGGCGTCATGGTTACCGTGGAGTCCTAGGCCATATCGAACTCACTAATGTCGACACTCTAGATGAAGCCTTCAACCCTTTGAAGGGCTATAAAGATATCGGTGAAACCCAAGCAGCTCTTGTAACGGGCATCCAAAAAAAGAGCATTAAGGTACTCAAAAGAGACGGTCAGACAATTGATATTCAGTGGGATGATTTAAGCTGGGCTTGGCCATATATCAATGAGAATAGACAGGGCCGAAAACCCAATACGGCGAGCGACATCTTAACCCTTGGCGATATTATCCGTGTTCGTCAGAAACATGAAAGTGACGCTTTTGAACTTGCCCAAGTCCCCTCTGTTTCTGGCTCGCTGGTCGCCATGGACCCCACTAGTGGCGCCCTCAACGCACTAGTCGGGGGCTATGATTATTATTACAGTAAATTTAACCGTGCCACCCAAGCCAAACGGCAACCTGGCTCAGGCTTCAAGCCCATTTTATACTCTGCCGCCCTTACTAAAGGCTATACGGCGGCTACCCTTATTAACGATGCCCCCGTTGTTTTTAATGATGCGGGGCTTGAACAACAATGGCGCCCAGAAAATTACAGTGGCAAGTTTTTTGGCCCAACGCGCCTTCGTGAAGCCCTAATCCACTCTCGTAACCTCGTTTCCATTCGTATACTGAGAGATGTTGGCGTTAATTACGTCCGACACTTCGCCACTCGGTTTGGTTTCGATGCTAGCAGCCTACCAAGGAATCTGTCGCTCTCCCTCGGCAGCGGTAGCACCAACCCTTACCAAATGGCCACCGCTTATTCAGTACTTGCCAATGGTGGCTTCCGCGTAGACCCTTATTTTATAGAACGCATTGTCTCTTTTTCTGCTGAAGAGCTATTTCATGCTAATCCAGCCCGTGCACCCTCTAAAAAAACCGCTATCATTACTGATACATCAAGCACTACGGCTCTTACCCCAATAGAGCTTGTAACGACTAACACTACAGGGGAGCCCGCACCTGAAGCCCTTGTAAATATTGATGAGCAGCTTGTTGCTGAACGTGTCATTAGCCCGCAAATACATTATTTGATAAATTCTTTATTACGCGATGTCGTAAAGCGTGGAACTGGCCGCCGCGCCCTTCGCTTGGGACGGCCTGACTTAGCAGGTAAAACAGGCACCACTAACGACCAACGAGACGCCTGGTTTAATGGCTTTAACCCAGCCTTAGTTGCTGTCGCTTGGGTTGGTTTTGACAACAGCAAACCTCTCGGCAGTAAAGAAACGGGGGGCCGCGCAGCTCTTCCCATTTGGATGGCCTTTATGAAAAAAGCACTGCAAGGCACACCTAATATCCCATTATCCCAACCTAATGATATCGTCGGCTTATTGATTGACCCTGCAACAGGACTAAAAACCACCCCATCTAACCAACAAGCAATAATTGAATACTTTCGTAAGGAAAATATTCCCAGCAATGCCAACAACAGCGAATCAAACAATCACCCCAGCAACGAAGAGCAACAAACTATCGATGAGCTTTTCTAAAATTGAGGCATAAAAAAAACGCGCCATTGGCGCGTTTTTTTTATTTAATATTTAAAACTTAGCGCTTTTCTACTGCAACATAATCCCGCTTATCCACACCTTTGTATAACTGACGTGGGCGTCCAATTCTACCTGTTGGGTCAGACATCATTTCTAGCCAATGAGATACCCAACCCGATGTTCTCGCCAAGGCAAACATCACTGTAAACATGCTCACAGGAATTCCGAGTGCTTTATAGATAACGCCAGAATAAAAATCAACATTTGGATAAAGCTTTCGTTCAATGAAGTATTCATCTTTAAGCGCAGCTTCTTCAAGCTTCATTGCTAATTCAAACATTGGGTCATCGATACCAGTATCGTCCAATACTTCGTAGCAAACCTTTCTGATAATCGTCGCTCTAGGGTCAAAGTTTTTATAAACGCGATGACCAAAGCCCATTAATTTGAACGGATCATTCTTATCTTTAGCTTTAGCTAGGAATGTCGGTATATTTTCAACACTACCGATTTCTTCTAGCATATCGAGCACACCTTCGTTAGCTCCACCATGAGCAGGGCCCCATAGCGCAGCGATGCCTGCCGAAATACAAGCAAATGGATTTGCACCCGTACTCCCCACAAGCCTTACCGTTGACGTACTGGCATTTTGCTCATGATCTGCATGCAAAATAAACAATAAATTCAGTGCTTTAGCTGCTACCGGGCTCACCACATACTCTTCACATGGCACAGAAAACATCATGTACAAGAGGTTTTCACAGTAGTCCAAGTCGTTACGAGGATAAACAACTGGCTCGCCAATGGAGTGCTTGTAACAAGCAGCCGCAATGGTTGGCAACTTAGAAATAAGTCGGTGCGCCGAGATCATTAAGTGCTCTTCGTCGTTCATGTTCAAACCTTCATGGTAAAAGGCTGCCAAAGAACCCACCACACCCATCATCATAGACATTGGGTGCGCATCATGACGGAAGCCATCAAAGAATTTCTTCAACGACTCATTAATCATCGTATGCCGACAAATAATGCGAGTAAAGTTTTCATACTCTTCTTTCGTTGGTAACTCGCCATGAATCAGCAAATAGGCTGTTTCCAGATAATTGCTATTTTCAGCGAGCTGATCAATCGGATAGCCTCGATGTAACAAAATCCCCTTTTCACCGTCAATAAACGTTATTTCACTTTCACAACTGGCTGTTGTGCCAAAGCTGGGGTCATGTGTGAAGTAGCCTAACGCTGCTGGTATACCTTTCACTTCGATCGTAGGATTACCTAAAGTACCCTCTAATAACGGCAGCTCAACACTTTTACCTGTTGTATTATCCGTTAACGTTAAATTTTTCGATGACATCTATAACTCCCTATCTATGAATAGTGACGATCACTATTGCGCGCACATTGAACGAACATGCTCTTATTAAAATTAATTATTTCTCAACCTCTAATTCTAACGAACTATCTTTAATTGGTCACCTAATTTAGGCATTCCTGTTGGAAAAAGATTATTTATTAACCGGAGCTGCTCTTCAGCATGGTCCGCAATGGGTGATGCCTTAGCAAACGCTTCGAGACTACCCCTCCCCCTTACCTTTACCAGGTGAAGACTAAACTCTCTAGCCTTACGCCTATCAGCTCGTGTTAGTGTTGAAAAACTCTTAATTGTTTTAAGGAAGTGTTTATCCATGCTTAAGAAAGCCGCATCCGTTTTTGCTGATGCATAAACACTAAATACGCGGTCCCCACTCACGATTGCCGTCAACCGAATAGGTCTCCCCGTTAGTACATCTCGAATAATGGCAGAATACGCAGACCCTCCCTTCATGGGCACCGATGATTCTTCCAACACTTTATGGTTATTTAAAACTTTTTTTAGCACTTGCTTAGCGCTTGTGGCTTTATGGCTCTGTAGGCGCCAACGTATAAATGCATCCCCTGCGAGTGATGTTGCAATAATAGAGTTAGGGTTGTTTTTTATAGCCCATGCTTTAGGGAACTGAATTTTAAGGTTTAAGTCTGCATGGTAAAAGTGTCGCCCCCTTATCACTCCGTCTTTAGCACTAGCGCCAAAGGTTAACCCTTCCAATTTATTTAAAAAATTAACATCTTGTTTTAGCCATCCCTTTAGTGGCTTTAAACCACCCTTAGCTTGGGCTAAGACAGCCTGCAAACGCTCATCATTTTTAGGGTGCGTTGAAAAAACTCCGTGGTAAGCTCTGGGTTGCCTTCCTTCTTTTTCCGCCGACTTTCTATCAAAAAGCTCTTGATTCTTGAGTACCGTAATAACACTCATCATTGCCGAACCTTGGTAACCGGCCCTAATTAAATATTGAACCCCCAACCCATCAGCTTCCAACTCATGCCCGCGCCCATAGCCGCTATTAATACCAGCACTAATTAAGCTGTTTAGGTCCCCCATGCCTTGCACACCCGTCCCAATTGCAATGAATTGGCCCAATACATTTGTTGCCGTCGATAGACCATGCTGCCTCACAGAGTGTCTAGCGGTAACATGGCCAAGCTCGTGCGCTAATACAGCGGCTAATTCAGACTCGCTGTTAAGGTAGGCTAGAAGCCCTCTCGTGATATAAATATAGCCGCCAGGCAAGGCAAAAGCATTAACGCCAGCACTGTCCAATACCGTAAATTGGTAAAGTAATTCTTTTCGATGACTAACTCGCGCCAACCTCTCACCAACAGATTGCACATATTGCTGCAGAAGAGCATTGTCATAATGACGGTGGGTCTTTAAGAGTTGCTGACTATATTTCCGCCCAAGCGTCAACTCATCCCTTTCCGTCATCAGAACAAAGTCATTCCCTCCAGTCACTGGGTTAACCGCACACCCTGTGACCAGCATAGCCGATGTCAATAGCACACACACTCGCCCAGTAAAATAGGGTTTTAAGTGACCTAACAGGCAAAAAAATACCACCTTAACGTGGTGGTATTTTATTAACTTCAAAACTTAACAGCTACTTCATCCACGTTGGTAACGTTTATTAAACTTATCAACACGGCCAGCAGTATCAACAATTCTCTGCTTCCCAGTATAAAAAGGGTGGCATGCTGAACAAGATTCAATATGTAGCTCTTCCTTGCCTAATGTAGATTTAGTTTTGAAATTATTACCGCAACTGCATGTCACAGCAATTTCATTGTATGAAGGATGTGTATCTTGTTTCATGGTTTTCTCTGTCTATAATTTTGGACTAAAACAGTCCTTGCTTGGCCGCGCATGATACGAAAATTATTAACTGATGGCAAGCCCTTTAATTACTGTCTTTATTAGGTATGATATCGTTTGGTTAAATTTTATAGCAAAAAATCACTAAATGAAAATAGTTTCAATCAATATAAATGGCATTCGAGCTGGTGAAAGAAAGGGTTTTTTCAAATGGATGGAACAACTAAATGCTGACGTTCTTTGTTTTCAAGAAATTAAAGCTCAAGAAGAGCAGCTAGTCAGTGATGCCTTTTGGCCTAAAAACTACCACTGTTATTATCACCCCGCTGAAAAGAAGGGGTATAGCGGCGTTGCTATTTTCTCAAAACAAAAGCCCGATACACTTACTAAGGGGATAGGCTGGCCTGACTTTGACGCTGAAGGGCGCTTCATCGAGGCAACCTTTGGTGACCTCTGCGTTTCATCTATTTATATGCCTTCTGGCTCATCTAAAGAAGAGCGCCAGTTGTTTAAGTATGACCTAATGGAGCGCCTTATACCGGTGTTACGCGAAAAACAAGCCGACGGTAAAAAGCATATTATTTGCGGTGACTGGAATATTGCACATAAAAAAATTGATATTAAAAACTGGCGCGGCAACCAAAAAAACTCTGGATTCCTACCAGAGGAACGCGAATGGATGGATGAGTTGTTTGGCACCGAAGGCTGGGGCGATGCCTTCCGAGTGGTCAATCAAGACGCTGACCAATACACGTGGTGGTCAAATCGCGGGCAAGCATGGGCCAATAATACCGGTTGGCGGATTGACTACCAGGTTATTTCTAGCAACCTAATACCACATGTACACCAAGCCTCTATTTATAAGGATGAACGGTTTTCCGACCACTCTCCGCTCATTATCGATTACGACATGTGAACACACTCGTTTAGATGAGCCACTCTAAATGGCTAGATGCTTCTCGCTCGATTACCCAAACAAATGTTCTTGCTATGTTTTTTTTGGGTGTATCAGCAGGCATACCCCTCTTACTTATTTTTTCTTCTCTCGGACTTTGGCTTCGTGAAGCAGGTATTGATCGCGCTACCGCCACATTATTTAGCTGGGCCGCTCTAGGTTACTCTTTTAAGTTTGTTTGGGCTCCTTTAGCCGATAAGCTGCCTTTACCCATACTCAGCCAACGTCTTGGTCAGCGACGCAGTTGGCTGCTTTTATCCCAGTTAATGGTTATTTTAGCGATTACCTTAATGTCGAGTGTCAATCCTGCCCAAGACAGTTTGTTTCTTATGGCGTCGGCAGCTGTTTTGCTTGGGTTTTCTTCGGCCACTCAGGACATTATCATTGATGCCTACCGCATTGAGTCTGCTGATAATAAACAACAGGCAATTCTCTCAGCCAGTTATATTGCTGGCTACCGTACCGGAATGATTTTATCTGGTGCAGGCGCATTGTTATTAGCCAGCTATTTGGGTTCTAGCAGCCATAATTATAGCTACCCAGCCTGGCAGCTAACCTACCTGTGCATGGCTGCCTTTATGCTAATAGGTATTATCACTACCCTTATAATCCATGAGCCGAACCGATCAGCTACCCTGACAGAGCCTCACAATCACCACGAGCATTGGCAGCTATTAATGCTGTTTACCTTTCTTGTTAGCAGTTTTATTGGTAGCTACTGGGTTAGCTCTGATCCCTCAATCATTGCAAAAAACCACCTATCGGTTACTTTATCTAGCCAAGCTTTAGCTAACTTTTTGATCGAGTGCTGTCGGCTAATGGCCGGTATTGCCAGTGCCGCCCTTGTCGCCAAGCTATTAGTTATCAATAAACTCATTCCAGTCTCGTTGGTGGAGAAAAGTTATTTAGACCCCATTAGAGATTTTTTCAACCGCTACGGCCTGTCTTTGGCTTTTTTGTTACTGGCCCTAGTTGGCCTATACAGGATTTCTGATATTGTACTGGGTGTAATCTCAAATATTTTTTATCAAGACTTGGGTTTTAGCAAACCAGAGATTGCCAGTGTTGTAAAAACATTCGGCCTCTTAATGACCATTATTGGTGGGTTTCTTGGCGGCCTTCTTGTTTTACGTTTTGGCATTATGCGAATTTTATTAATCGGCGCCATTTTATCGGCCCTGACCAACTTACTATTTATGCTACTCGCTCAGGCCGGCCATAACATGCCGATGCTTTATCTCGTTATTTCTGCCGACAATTTATCGGCAGGACTAGCTAGCGCAGCATTTATTGCCTTCTTATCCAGCCTTACCAATATTTCTTTTACCGCCGTTCAGTATGCTATTTTTAGCTCCTTAATGACCCTTATTCCAAAAGCATTGGGGGGCTATTCTGGTGCTATGGTTGAACATATCGGCTATGAGTCATTTTTCATCATGACGGCACTACTTGGTATTCCCGTGTTAATTCTTATCATTTGGGCCAACAAGCACTTCAAGCTAAAGCCCAACTAAATATCGCCCTTAATCTATGTAGAATTTCTGTTTAAAATCAAACGTTCACACTTTATCACCTGACGTTGGTTTTAAGGCCACCTTAAAGTTCAACTGCTCTTCATTTGAGATTCTAAACTCA
>JAHRWG010000351.1 GCA_019090295.1 Cycloclasticus sp.
AGCTTGCGAAGTGGAAAGGTCTGCATTGAGCCATAGTGTCCAGTCCACACAAAACCCGATTGGCGCTGCAATTATCCCCGGTGCGGATCATTTTCAGGCAGCGTGCCATAGTATGCCCCGCCAAGCGAGAAGACCATGTTAACACCCAAATTCAAGGGTGAAAACGTATGGTAGCTAGCCGTGTCTTGTGGGAAATTTAAGGTGATAGGTTTAAGTTGTTTGCTGTTGTGATTGAGTGCGTCAATGTAAATGCTTTTTAAATCAAGAACACCTGATCCGCCATCAAGCATGAGTCGAACATGCAATTTTTTTGCATCTTGGGGAACCGTGAGATAGCTGCTTGTTTGTACCCAATTGGAAGTATCCAAAGGTGCATCGGTGACATGCCAAACACGATTACCGGGCAGCTTACCACCAAGGCAATAAGCAACCATCTTAATTTTTCCACGGTGCAATTTTTGCGTGCGATAGGTCATGGTGATGTGCATGACACTGTACTTGCCAGCGGTAAGTTTAATGTCTCGCGTCATTGCACAAGCAGTCGGCGTGATGGGATCAACAGCGAGTCGAAAAAAAGGAGATTGCCCCTTTGTCATACGATCGAGTGTGACGTTAGCAGTTTTTTTACGCTTAAAAAGTTTGACGTTTTGCTTGGGATTTCCAAAACGAACTTCGACGGGGAAGCGTCCTGTTGCCATGAGCGATGTAGGCGTGGTCAGTAAGGATAGGCAGAAGGATAGAGCAATCAAAATGCGCATGATAAACTTTCGATTCACTGATGTGATTGATTAAAAATTGCGGTCAATTTAGACCATTACGGACAGTCTCGCTGGCGTAACTGTCACGATTAAAACTCGCTGCATGCCAGTCCAAAAACATGCCGTTGGCATTACCGGTTGCATCGAGGTGTGAGCCATTGACGATGCCTGAATCGGTTGCGTGATGATGGTAGCCGTGGTTTTGACTGTTGAATGATTTTTCGTAACCCCATCCACTTTTCTTACGAGCATCTGTCATAAAAAGCGTGCGTGATGGGGTGGTTGCTTGAATAATATCTGCACCAGCTGCGAACTGTCCTTGGGTGGGTTTATTGCTTGGCGCTCCGGTTGCATTAAGGGCATAAGTTGTGCGAACAGTTAGATCACCAAACAGCGTTTCGTTGGTGGGACATCGAAATAGACTGCCGGGTTTTTGATCCACATCGGTGAGGTCAAATTGCAGATACGGGTTAAGTAGATCGATCCATTTATCACCGCCATAGTTTGCAGATGGATTGCCCTCAAAGCCGGTTACTGCCCAGTGGGTTGGCATAAGTTTGTCATCGTAATCACTGATATATGCCACGGTGGGAATCGCCATTTGTTTCAGTCGTGCAAGACATTGCAGATTACGCGCAGCTTCACGGGACTTGGCTAAAGCGGGCAAAAGAATACTGATCAGTAACGCAACAATGCTAATCACCACGAGTAATTCAATGAGGGTAAAGCGGTAAAGACGTTTAAGATTTTGCATGGCATGACTCCGTAATTTCACAACCTGAAAATGAATAATGGTCAATCCAACGCAATCGATTCTCGAACCTGAACATGGTGAGGCAAAACCCGGTGTTGTGGCGAAAGAACTTTATTCGATTCGACCTGATCATTTAATAACGCGATCGCTTGCTTGCCCATTTCAAAAGCAGGTGTTTTCATCGAATGCATCGGTGGCGATGTGTATGCCAAAGCGTCCGAAGATTCATAACTAAAAATCGAAAGGTCAAGTGGCAAGTTCAAACCTTTTTTTTGCATCGCATCGGACAACCCAATAGCAAGTTGTTCATTGGTCACCACCACTGCTGTGGGACGTTGGGGCATGGCGAGCAACATTGCTGCTGCTTCATGCCCACTTTGTGTTGATGCCCACGGACAAACGACAGGCGAGAGTTCATACGCATCATCATGTCCAGCCATCGCTTGGCGGTATCCTGCATAACGTGCAGCATGACCAAGTTCATCCAAACTGCTACTCACAAAAGCAATACGACGGTGCCCTTGACCAAGCAGATAATTTGTCGCTTGCAGTGCTGAAGCTTCATCATCGGGAAGAATGGTATGGAGGGTTTGGTTATCAAGTGTGTGCCCTAGCACCGCGTGAGGCACGTCCGCCAACTCCAAACAATTTGGCAATTCGTAGCCGGCTTGATGTGATAAATAAATCACCCCAAGCGCCCCTTCTTGGCGAAGCAAATGCAAAAAATCACTCGCTGTGGATAAATGCTGACGCGTTGGTGTGTGAACAGGACACCAGTTTTGTTCAAAACAGCCCAAGGTGATGCCAGCGAGAATTTGCGAAAAATACATCCCTCGAACTGCCACCTCACTCGCTGGAAACATGACCATCACCCGCTTAAGATCCATCGCTTTGGAACGCGGACGAAAGTTTAAATCATCCATAATCTTGCGGACTTTTTTTTGGGTCTGCGTGTTAATTCCGTATCGGCTGTTAATCACTCGAGAAACGGTTGCAGCAGAAACGCCAGCAGATTTAGCAATGTCGTAGATCGTGGTCATAGCAGCCCTAGTGTATTGAAACTGTTTCAACAACTATATCCATTACGATTAAATAGTCAATTATTTTACCAAATATTATTGAAACAATTGCATAGACATCAAATAACCGAACTATAACACTCAAATCAATGTCACTAGCAAGCAACCTCGCGTTTGTCTTCATACCCTCAAAATATAAATTGCTAAAGAAAAACCTTGACAGTTTGCAATTCTTTGGGTAAATCAGTATGACTACAAATACGCCGAGCCCTACCAACTACTTGTTCAATTCGCAC
>JAHRWG010000014.1 GCA_019090295.1 Cycloclasticus sp.
ATAAGAGACAGCCATAATAGGTCCTTGGTGCTGCTCTTCAATATCAATCACAACTTGTTCGAAGGGCTCTTGTAGTTTGCCATCAATTTCTTTTTGAATTACTTCAGGGCGAGCGACACCCATCTCATAACCTTCTCGACGCATGGTTTCAATCAGCACGGATAAATGCAGTTCTCCACGGCCAGAGACGATGAACTTATCAGGGCTATCGCCCTGGCTAACACGTAAAGCAACATTGTGGATGAGCTCTTGGTCTAAGCGGTCTTTGATATTTCGTGAGGTAACATATTTGCCTTCTTGACCAGCAAATGGTGAGTTATTAACAGAGAACGTCATGCTAACCGTTGGCTCGTCGACAGACAGTGCGGGCAGTGCTTCGAGGTTATCTGGGTCGCAAAGGGTGTCTGAAATGCCAAGGCCATCGATACCATTAATGCAAACAATATCACCGGCGAAAGCCTCGTCTACACTGATTCTTTCAAGGCCTAAATGGCCCTTTACATCAATTACTTTTCCTTTGCGAGATGTGCCGCTCGAGTCAAGAATAGTAACGACTTGATTAGGTTTAAGGGTGCCACGAGTGATGCGGCCAACACCAATAACGCCAACATAGCTGTCGTAAGCCAGTGAGGATATTTGCATTTGAAAAGGGGCTTCAACATCAACCTCTGGTTGAGGAACTTTATCTTTGATAATTTCAAAAAGCGAGTTCATGTTATCTTCAAGCTCATCAGCCTCTGCGCCTGCCATGCCATTAATAGCGGAGGCGTAAATAACAGGGAAATCAAGCTGTTCATCGGTAGCACCAAGCTTGTCAAATAAATCAAACACTTGGTCAAGCACCCAGTCTGGACGAGAGCCTGGACGATCAACTTTGTTGATAACAACAATAGGCTTTAGACCTTGTTCAAAGGCTTTTGAGGTAACAAAACGTGTTTGTGGCATTGGGCCATCTACAGCATCTACCAGTAACAGTACGCAATCTACCATGGACAGTACGCGTTCCACCTCTCCACCAAAATCAGCATGGCCTGGTGTGTCCACAATATTGATGTGCAAGTCATTCCACTCAATGGCTGTGTTTTTGGCAAGAATGGTAATGCCGCGTTCTTTCTCTTGATCGTTTGAATCCATGATGCGTTCAGCACCTTGGCTTTTGCGATCTAAGGTACCAGACTGTTCTAGTAGTTTGTCAACAAGGGTTGTTTTACCGTGGTCAACGTGGGCGATGATAGCAATATTGCGGAGGTTTTTTTTCACGAAATTAAGTTCCTATTTATAAGGCCTGAGCCTTGGGTGTTAAAAATATTTTAGCTTTGTTCCCAGGGTAGGTTATGAAAACGCCAACCATTGAGAGTGCTTCGGTGATTATGTACATCTTTATCACCTTCAAAGCCCTGATCCATATTGTATAAATTTTGATAGCCAGCCTTTTCTAATACTTTGGCGGCATCCATAGACCTTGCTCCGCTGCGACACATTAAGATCAGAGGTGTAGATAAGGCATCAATAGTCGCCCCTAACTGTTGGTTGAAGTCTAAAAAGGCATCCCATGTTGGTGGTCGTTTAAAGGGGATGTGAATAGCACCAATAGGGTGACCAACAAAAGAGTACTCTATGCTAGTGCGCACATCAATAAGCTTAGCCTGCGGATTGCTTTGAAGTATCTCTTGGGCTTGAAGGGGGGAGATGCTTTTAATAGCGGACATGAGTATACCAAAATTATGTTAGCTGGCTATTATACCCTTTTTTTAAAAAGTAGGTTGAAATCAAAATGATAGACGTTGCGCAACGAGTAAAGCTTCGTTTCTTATGCCTTGTTCAGTGTCGCCTATTAATCCCTCGTCATGATAAATAATCGGAACTAATGAGGAAAATAGGTGAAGGAGTTCACCCTTCTTAAGTAGGTAGAGAGGGTTGCTTGGGCCATTGGTCGAGACTTTCTCTTGTGTAAATGTTTGATAAAATATTAAGCCACCGAGTTTAAGTGCCTGGATTAAACTTGGAATAAGTGACCTTTCAAGGAAGCGAGAAACAACAATAACGTCATAGGATTGTGGTGGTATTTTCCGGCAGCTAATATCAATAACATTGGCTGAAATACGGTGGTGATTTTGCTGGCGCATCTTTATTTGGTTGATGGCAACGGCTGAAATATCCCAAGCATCTACTTGTAAGCCGTGCTCGGCAAGTAAGAAGCTATTACCACCTTGACCACAAGCAAGGTCAAGAGCAAGGCCATGCTTGGGTAGTAAGTGCCTGTAATGCGCTAAAACAAGAGAGGGTTCAATGGAGGAACTGGTCTTTTTCTGGTAAATAGAGTCCCATTTTTGCTGAATAGTTTGCATTTAATCACGCCAAAATGTTGGGGTAAATAAGACGAGTAAGGTAAAGATTTCTAAGCGCCCTAATAACATAGAAAGGCAAGCGACCCACTTGCTAGGGTCAGGAATTGAGGCAAAGGTTTGGCTGATGTCGCCCAAGCCTGGGCCAAGGTTGTTTAATGTGGATGCTACTGCTGAAAAAGCGGTGACCTGGTTTAAACCTGTTGCCATCATTAAAATCATCAATACCCCAAAGGATAAAATATAGGCAGAGAAAAAAGCCCAGACAGAGTGAATGACCGTACGCGGCACAATATGGTGGTCGAGCTTTATTGGCATATCTGAATGGGGGTGAATTAGGTGAGTTACTTCTTTGCCAAGTTGTTTAAACATAATAAGAATACGTATCACCTTAATGCCTCCAGCGGTAGACCCTGCACAGCCCCCATAAAAACTAAGGAAAATAAGTGACACGGGAATAAAAGAGGGCCAACTGGCATAGTCAGTGGTGGTAAAGCCAGAAGTCGTTGCAAAAGAAACTACTTGAAAGAGCGTTTGTTCTAAGGACTCGTTTATGTCTGGAAAAACACGGTAGCTGACGAGGGCGATAAGAATAATCAGGATATGGACGGCAATGATAGTGACATAGCCTTTTAGCTCACTGTTGCCAGCATAATGCTTGAAGCTCAATGAATGGGCGACCTTAAAATGCAGAGCAAAATTGATGCCCGCTATTAGCATAAAGCTGATGCAAATATAATTTAAAGCTGAGTTATTAAAAAAACCAAAGCTGGCATCGTGTGTCGAAAAACCTCCAATTGAAACAGTGCTAAAGCTATGCGTTAATGCATCAAAAAAGCTCATGCCAGCGCCCCAGTAGGCCAGTGTGCAGGCAATGGTTAGGCCAGCATAAATCTCCCACAATGCTTTGGCTGTCTCTGTGATACGAGGCGTTAACTTAGAGTCTTTAACAGGACCGGGTGTTTCGGTTTTATATAGTTGCATACCCCCAATGCCAAGCATTGGTAAAACAGCAACGGCTAAAACAATAATACCCATCCCACCAAGCCATTGAAGTTGTTGGCGATAGAATAAGATGGATTTTGGGAGTTCGTCTAAACCAGATATAACCGTCGCTCCGGTTGTGGTTAAACCTGAAATAGATTCAAAAATAGCATCGGTTAACGAGAGTGATGGTATTGTCGAAACGTAAAATGGTATTGCACCTGCGAGCCCTAGACTAAGCCAAAAAACTGCGGCAATAATAAAGCCATCGCGGGTACGTAACTCTTCTTTGGCATGCCTTGCACTTAGCCAAAGTAGGAAACCACAAAGGAAAATGGTAAAAAAACCAATAACGAATGGCTGGTGGTTCTGCTCGTTATAAATGATAGACACAAGTACTGGGGGGAGCATTGTGATGCTAAAAAGGCCAAGGAGAAGCCCTGATACTCGCCTAATGACATTGTAATGCATTAGTGTTTTAACAGCCGGCTAAGCAAGGATTTTGGTGGATGGAATAATGCTTCAATAGCAGGAATGGATGACTTGTTAGACACAAAAAAGATAATTTTGTCACCTACTTGGATTGGCATGCTAGATTTTGTAGGTAGCGAGATATGTTCTCTTACCAAGCCGATGACTAAGCTGCCTTCTGGTAACTTAAGGTCACCAATTTTTTGGCCCACTAAATTATGTTTTTCATCATTGCTTTGGACGGTGGTTTCAAATGCCTCGGCAGCACCGCGTAATATTGAATGGACATTTGAAATATCACCGCGCCTAACTTGAGCAAGAATTTTACCAATGGTGATGTGCTGGGGATAAATGACATTGTCGATAGAGCCGTTATCCACCATATTCATATAGGCATTGCGGTCCACTAGGCTCATAACAACGCCTGCGCCTAAGCTTTTTGCTAGCATAGAACAAAGAATGTTCGTTTCATCATCGCTGGTTAAGGTACAAAAAACATCCGTTTTATCGATGTTTTCGTCCAATAAGAAAGCTTCATCTGTCGCATCACCGGTTAGCACAATGCTGTGGTCTAATTGTTCAGACAGCTGGTTGGCATTTTCAGTTTTTTTGGTAATAATTTTTACTTGCAGTATTCCTTCAAGTGCTTTGGCGACCCCTAGGCCAATTCTACCACCGCCGGCGATGATAAGCCGTTTATAGGGCTTGCTCCGGTTAAACAGGATGCTGAGAACTTTTTTGATGTCTTCTGATGGTGCGATAAAGAACATTCGATCACCGTCCTCAATAACGGTGTCATACGTTGGGATAATCGTTTTCCCTTTTCTATAAATGGTCGCTATTCGGGCATAAAGGCCTTGCAAAGAGCTCGTTAAGTCTTGCAGGCTTTGTCCAATAAGTGGGCTGTTTAGACTGCACCTTGTTTCAACGAGACTGAGGGCGCCATCTGCGAACGATAAAACCTGTTGAGAACCTGGGTGCAATATAAGGCTCTTGATAAAACTAACAATTTCATTTTCAGGGTTAATGATCAAGTCAATAGGAATCGCTGTCTTATTGAATAGCTGATCTTGCACATTTAAAAATGACTGTGCTCTTACTCGGGCTATTTTTTGTGGAACTTGAAATAAATGGTGAGCTATTTGACAAGCCATCATATTGGTATCGTCACTGTCTGTCACAGCGATGATGATATCAGCATGCTTGATATCGGCATTGGCTAGGACGTCTGGGTGGGTAACATTTCCACAAATCGCAGATACATCTAAGCGTTCACACACTTTATCAATAGACTCTTGATGTTGATCAATGATCGTGATGTCGATGTTTTCATTAGCAAGATTGCTGGCGACGGTAAAGCCTACTCGTCCAGCACCTAAAATAATAATTCTCATTCTATATCTATCTATTAGTTCTATCGTTTGCCTCTGAACTCAATACCAAGCGCATGTAGCTTGCGGTATAAGTGAGTCCTTTCGACGCCTGCTGTTTCAGCCAGTTTCGTAACACTGCCTTGGTGTTTGTCAAGGTGGTAATCAAGGTAAGCCTTTTCAAATTGAGCACGAGCATCTTTAAGGGGTAGGTCATAAAAACTAGGTATATCATTAGCGGTTATAACAGACCTGGCTGCTTCGCCCAGTGTTGTTTTTATTTCGGTTAGGCCAATTTCATCACCAATGCCGAGGATTAACAAACGCTGGACAACATTGCGCAATTCACGAATGTTTCCAAGCCACGCATAATCGCTTAAAAATTGCTGTGCTGCAACAGTAAACTGACGTTTAGGTAAGTTTTCTTGCTTAATGTAATGCTGTAGGTAAAAGTTAAGCAATAAAGGGATGTCTTGCTTGCGTTCCCTAAGGGGGGGTAATTGTAGGCAGGCAACATTAAGTAAGTAATATAGATCTTGTCTAAACTCGCCTTGCTGGATGGCTTCTTCAAGATCTTTTCGTGTGGAGGCTATTATTCGTACGTCAGTCTTTACCACCTCATTACCGCCAACCCGCTGAAATGATTTTGACTCTAGGGCGCTTAGTAGCCTTAGCTGGGCTTCATTATCTAAATCACCAATTTCATCAATAAACAGGGTGCCATGGTTGGCTTTCTCAAGTAAACCATAGTGAATAGAACCATTCTGTTCGCGACCAAAAAACTCATCAAGTGCGTTGTTAGGCGTGATGATGCCAGTATTGAGCTTGATAAAAGGCCCATCTTGCCGAGAGCCATTATTGTGAATATACCGGGCAAGTGTTTCTTTGCCGCTGCCAGGTTCACCTGTTAGAAGAACCCGCGTATCATGTAAGCGCAATCGATCAGCTTGTTCGAATAATTGTTGAATTTGTTGGCTGTTTCCAAGGGGTTTTTGACTGCTGAGATTGAACTTCTTTAGGTCAATATTTTCTTGCTTTAATTTTTCTGCCTCTAA
>JAHRWG010000294.1 GCA_019090295.1 Cycloclasticus sp.
ACCCACCTTTACACCCACAGAAACTTTGGCGCTCTCAATACTCATACTTTTGTCCAACTCCCTATAAGTATTAGCGATCGGGCTCATCAGTTTTGTAAGTAGCCCTTGAATTTCATCAATCGAAGAATTCACTACCGACCCACCTGATATCTCGCGTGCTTGGTTTTCACTAACCTCTACTTCCACCTCAATGCCATCCTTCAAACGAATCACTGTTTGCATTTTTTTCCTCTTGTAATATCTATCTACGAAATCAAGGGGCCAGCCAGCTTGATTTTACCCTACCCACACTTACTGTCCCCACAATTCAAACACGTCATACACCCATCCATTAGAATAACCGCGGTAACTTGGCATTTAACGCACAGTTGTGAACCGGCAGGGAATTCGCTGCTTTTAGCTACTTTTTCGGTACTGGCCTGCTTGGATTTTTCTTCAAACTGGGCACGCTTCTCATCGAGTATTTTTTGTTGATGTTCACTCATTTCTTCTGTTTTGATCATGCCGATCATTTTTAAATGAGACTCTACTACATCACCTATTTCTGCAACCAATGAAGGCATGAATTTACCGCCTTTTTTAAAGTAGCCACCGCTCGGGTCAAACACGGAACGTAGTTCTTCGACGAGAAAGGTAATATCGCCACCTTTTCTAAACACGGCTGACATAATTCGGGTCAACGCGACTATCCATTGAAAATGATCCATGTTTTTGGAGTTAATAAACACTTCAAATGGGCGGCGCTGCTCGTGGTCGGTATCTTCATTTAGAATGATATCGTTAATGGTGATATACAAGGAGTGCTCGGATAAGGGGGTTTTAATTTTATAGGTAGACCCTAATAGCATTTCTGGCCGTTTTAGGCTTTCGTGCATTTGGATAATATTACTTTGCTCTACCTCTGCTGGTATTTGCTCTGCTGGCTCGTTGTCTTTTACCACTTCGAAACCGGTAATGCCTTGAGAAACTTTATGTGTCATTTTTATATCCTGTCCGTTATGGCTGCTTAAAGTTTACCGTAGTAGCCTTCTTTTAAGGCATCGTATAAGTTGGCAGCGGTGTGTGTTTCACCTTCGTAATCGACCATTTCATTGCCTTTTACGTCTAGCGTTGAGCCATCGTCTAGGGTGAAACGGTACGTGGTGTTTTCTAGGTCTGATTCTTTCACTAAAACACCTTGGAACACGTCGGGGTTAAAGCGGAAGGTGGTGCAGCCTTTTAGCCCTTTTTCGTGCGCATATAAATAAATGTCTTTGAATTCTTCAAACGGAAAGTCTGTTGGTACATTGGCGGTTTTTGAAATGGATGAGTCAATCCATTTTTGCGCGGCTGCTTGAATATCGACGTGCTGTTTTGGGGTGATGGTTTCAGCCGTTACAAAGTAATCGGGAAGCTTTTCACTGGCATTCTCAGAATAAGGCATCGCTTTATTATTTATCAACGTGCGATAAGCCAGTAGTTCAAACGAAAATACATCGACCTTTTCTTTTGCTTTACGCCCTTCACGTATAACATTACGTGCGTAGTGGTGAGCAAAACTTGGTTCAATACCGTTACTGGCATTGTTGGCCAGTGATAAAGAAATGGTGCCGGTTGGCGCAATGGAGCTGTGGTGAGTAAAACGTGCGCCCACTTTGCTTAGTTCGGCCACTAATTCTGGAGCCTCGTTGGCTATTTGCTGCATATAACGGCTGTAGGTTGCATGCAAGACACGGCCTTTAACGCTATCACCCACTTTATAGCCATCGGTTACCATTTCTGGGCGTTTTAGCAACATATTGCCGGTGACAGTGAAGTCTTCATTCATAATCGGTGCTGGGCCTTTTTCTTTGGCTAATTCTAGGCCTGCATGCCAGCCTGTAACGGCCAGTTCTTTACTCACTTTTTCGGTAAATTCAACCGATGCTTGTTCACCATAAGGAACACCTAACATGGTTAGGCTTGAACCTAGCCCTAAAAAGCCCATGCCGTGACGTCGTTTATTTTCAATCGCCTCACGTTGCCCTTCAAGCGGTAAACCATTAATTTCAACAACATTATCCAGCATACGGGTAAAAATGGTCACGGTTTTACGGAAACCGTCCCAATCAAATACGGCATTTTTAGTAAACGGGTCTATAACGAATTTGGTGAGGTTAATAGAACCCAATAGGCACGAACCATACGCCGGTAACGGTTGTTCGCCACACGGGTTGGTTGCGCGAATATTTTCACAAAACCAATTGTTGTTCATTTCATTGACCTTATCGATCAAAATAAAGCCTGGCTCTGCGTAGTCGTAGGTGGATGCCATAATGCTTTCCCATAAACGCTGCGCCTTTATGGTGTTATAAATGCGACAAGCGACCTGCCCCACTTCATTCACTTTGTAGCCTTCTGTAATGGGCCATTCGCGCCAAAGTACTTTGCTGCTATCGTTTAGGTCAATATCACCTTTTGCCAACTCTTTTGCTGATAAAGGAAAAACAAGTGGCCAATCGGCATTGTCTTTGACTGCTTGAACAAAGTCGTCGGTAATCAGTAAGGACAGGTTAAATTGGCGTAATCGACCGTCTTCACGCTTAACACGAACAAAGTCACGTACATCGGGGTGCGCCACATCAAAAGTAGCCATTTGCGCGCCACGGCGACCACCCGCTGAAGAGACGGTAAAACACATTTTGTCGAATATATCCATAAACGACAATGGCCCAGATGTATTAGCACCGGCACCAGACACATATGCACCTTTAGGGCGTAGTGTTGAAAACTCATAGCCAATGCCACAACCTGCTTTAAGGGTTAAGCCAGCTTCATGTGTTTTTTTCAGGATATCGTCCATCGAATCGCTAATAGAACCCGATACGGTACAGTTTATGGTTGAGGTGGCTGGCTTATAATCACTCGCACCTGCATTTGAAATAATTCGTCCCGCAGGGATTGCACCATTTTTTAAGGCCCACACAAATTGTTCGTGCCAGTATTCTTTCTTCTCGTCAGTTTCTTCCACATCGGCAATGGCTTTTGCCACGCGATGATAGGTTTCTTCAATAGATGTATCTACAGCTGAGCCATCTTGTTTTTTAAGGCAATATTTTTTATCCCATATATCCATTGATGCGGATTGAAATTCAATATCGGTGGCTTGATCTTTAACGACCTTTAAGTTGGCTGTAGTCATAAGTCCTCTGGGTAACGTGTTTTTATTAGATAGCGGCAGAATCCGTCTACTGCTGAGGTAGTAGATTAAAAGATTTTTAAGGCAAACACAAGATGATGTGTTGAATATTTTCTAATCACCTATATCTAGTATATTCTCAAGAAAACCCTTGCTTTGTAAAATAGCTTGAAATATCAATTCCTTAGCTCATAAATACGACTAAGTACTTTATCTGATGTATATTTTTACTTCCTTTGGCTTTGAATAGGCAAAAAAAAACCCTCCAAAAGGAGGGCTTTTTTGTATGGTGCGCCAGAAGAGATTCGAACTCCTGACCGCTCGGTTCGTAGCCGAGTACTCTATCCAGCTGAGCTACTGGCGCGTTAGTGGGGGTATTGTATTAGTCTTAAAATAAAGATCAAGTAAAATTTAACTTAACTTCTCTTATCGTTAAAAAAGGTGCGCATTAGTGGCAACATTCTAGCTGGCTTCCTGCTCAAGAGCGCACGCTTTTTTCCAGACCCAAGCACCGGTTACTATAATAATAAGATGAATAATAATTGTAATAACTGCGACGCTTACTTCTTCGTAATACATTGCGCTGTAGGCATCCCAAATACCAAAAACAAACTCTGTTAGTAACACTAATGGAATAAGGGCTGCAAAGTAACGTAAAGGCTGACGAGAACCTACTAATAAGATAACACCGATAGCTGCTAAGCCTAAACCAACAATTAACCAAGCATCTAATAGCAGTTCAAAAATGGGCTCTCCCTGATATAAGTTAACGCCTGGGTACATCATTGGCATTTGAGGCCCCCACAGGGACGGCCATAACAGGACTAAATTAAATATGTAAAAAACACCCACTGCAACCATCCAATTTTTTAAGGCTTTCATTGTTATTATTCCTAGTTTTAATTATTTTTAATCTTGCTGATCCTAGTCAATGTGTCCCATGCCGTCAATACATAACCACTTACTTATTTATTGCTAGAGTAGCCGACTGGCGATACAATTTAAGACTATTCGTTTTTATCTTTACGAATTTAAGTACTGCCCCCATGACGTTACATTCAATGTCATTTATTTAATAACTATTATTTTAAGGATCTTATTCGATGAAATTATATTACAGCCCAGCCGCATGCTCTTTGTCCCCACATATTGTGTTATGTGAAACCGGTTTACCCTATGAATTAGTGAAAGTAGATTTACAAGCCCATACTGTTGAAGACGGCAGTGATTACTTTTCAGTTAACCCTTTCGGTTACGTGCCTGCTTTAAGTTTAGAGGGTGAAGAATTGTTATTTGAAGGCCCTGCTATCATTCAGTACCTTGCCGATCAAGTGCCTGAAAAGAACCTTGCACCTGCTAATGGCACCTTTGAACGTGCGCGCCTTCAGCAATGGTTGAACTTTTTATCAGCTGAGCTGCATAAAGGTGTTGGCCCGTTATTTAACCCGGCTGTTCCTGCAGAAGCAAAGGGTGTTTTTGTTGAGTCATTCAGCAACCGTTTAAGCCAACTGGCGACTGCATTAGGCGATAATGATTACATCTTAGGTGAGCAGTACTCTGTTGCCGATGCATACTTATTTACTATTTTAGGCTGGTGCCCATTCTTTGAGTTTGACCTTTCACCATGGCCAACATTGCAAGCTTTTCAAGGCCGTGTAGGCGCAAGACCTGCCGTGCAGAAAGCATTAAAAGAAGAAGGCCTTATTTAAGTTTAGGTTACCTTTTTGATTTTAAAACATGGTCGAGAGTGTTACCGCCTCGACCATGTTTTATTTAAATGACGACCTAGGTTAAAGCTTAATACAAATATTACGGGTTTCTGTATAAAACTCTAACGAGTGAACACCACCCTCTCGGCCAATACCAGATTGTTTTGATCCGCCAAAGGCTGTTCGCAAGTCACGTAAGAACCAGCTATTAATCCAAGTAATACCTACTTCAATTTTACTGGCCACTCTATGGGCACAGGTTAAGTCTGTTGTCCAAACGGTTGTAGATAGGCCATAGGCTGTATCATTTGCCAAGCGAATCACTTCTTGCTCATCATCAAATGGTGCAATATGGCAACATGGGCCAAACACTTCTTCTTTCATCACTGTTGCATCTTCTGCAAGGCCTGTCCATATTGTCGGCTCGACCCAAGCACCGTCTGCTAAATCAGCTGGCATATCTGGTACTCCGCCGCCTATAACAACTGTCGCACCTTCTTCAACGGCTTTCTTATAATAAGAAAGCACTTTCCCTTGGTGCTCATGACTGATGAGTGGGCCATAGTTCGCGGCTGCATCATCTGGTCGGCCAAACTTAACTTTTTCTACTTTACTTTTTAAGGCCGCAACAAATTTATCAAAAATCGGTCTCTCAACGTAGACTCGCTCTGTCCCTAAACACACTTGCCCAGAGTTAAGGAATGATGAGCGGTAAATGCCTTCCACAGCTTCGTCAAAATTACTGTCTGCAAAAACAATGCCTGCATTTTTACCGCCTAGTTCGAAAGAGACATCACGCATGCCTTCTGCTGCTGCCTTCATAATGGCTGTGCCTGTGCGCGTTTCACCGGTAAAGGTTATCGCGTCTACATCTGGGTGGTGCGTTAAGAACTCGCCAGTCGAGTCTGGCCCAAAACCATGCACAACATTAAAGACCCCTTTAGGGATGCCTACGGCATTCATTACTTCGCCCAGTAAGGCTGTTGTCATTGGGGTTTCTTCAGAAGGTTTAACAACCACGGTATTGCCACAGGCTAACGCTGGGCCAACTTTCCAAGTCATTAATAAAAACGGTGCATTCCAAGGTGAGATGACACCAACAACTCCTTTAGGAACGCGAGTTGAGTAATTTAGTGCACCTTTGCCATCTGGCGTGGTGGTTTGAAATGATTCATTCGGTACGTTTTTAATCACGTCCGCGAATACTTTAAAGTTAGCCGCTCCACGGGGTACAAAGGCGTGTGTCATAACAGCCTTAGGTTGGCCGGTATCGGCCATTTCAGCGGCGACAAAGTCATCAAACCGACGGGTAATTTCATCGGCTACGGCATAGAGTAATTCAACCCTTTTTTCCATGCTGTAAGAGCCCCATTCGCCGTTATAAGCAGCCCGTGCTGCTGCAACCGCTTGATCCACTTCGGTACGGCCTGCTTCCGACACTTGAGCAATAACACGATTATCTGTCGGCGAACGTTTATCAAAAGATTTACCACTTTCTGCATTGACGAATTCACCATTGATAAAATTCTTAATTTGCTGCACTTGCTACTCCTTATTTGCTTGATAGGTACTATCAATAGTAACAGAAGAAACCGTTAATCTTATTCAAAATAGGGGTTTAATTTTTAAGGGAGGGTTAAGCTTTGCTGATGATGTTTTGGACCACTTTTTGAACTCATCATCGGTAAACGTTGGTTTTAAAATCATCGTTTAATGTGGCGCTAAGAAATCTAGGGGATGTATGCAGGCAGTCCAAAATGAGACTTAAATATATTGCGCCAGAATAGGCAATTATTTATGACTGTCTAAGTGGTGGAAATGGTGCTAACACGCCTCTTTCTGAAGCAGCACATCGATACACAGTGCCATAGAAAAGGCGCTAAGAAACGTTAACTTAGCGCCCTGTTAGGCAGGCCTTCAGCCACTCAGCTCGACCATTGTCACTGTTAAAAGAAGCTGACTAATTAGACATTGCTACACTCAACATTGATACAACGTCTGTGGATCAAAAAAGCTTTAATGGCCTGGCTTAACCACTAAAACTATAAAAACACATTCAGGTTCTTACTCAGTAAGGTGCTAAAGTCAGGCGTTATCTTACGCGTGGCTACTTTAAAAGTACTGCCGTCATCACGCAACACATCTTTGCGTTTAGCCAATAGCCAATACTCTTCGCGTTCTAACCTGTTTCTGTATACGAGCGTATTAGAACGAACGTTTACCTCACCCACTTTATCACCAAGACTCACTTCCACATTTGAAATAATATGTCTATAACGAGTTCGTGGGTCTTCGGCCCATGCAGCACCACTATGCAGACGAGCTACGCGCAATTGAAGGCTGGGTAGCGATTCGTTGTAATGATTCATATTTTTGACAGTGTCGGCAGACTCATCCTTACGGAACACACTTTCCCTCGACGGCATCCAGTAATGAATATCCTCCGCTAACATGGAGAACCATGTTGCATAATCCTCTTCATCAAGGGCTCTTGCTTCTTGGTTATAGAATTGATTAACCCTATACCAAAGCAGCATACTATCAGTCTCTGTCATCGTTTCTTTTGTGTTATTTTTGTTATCCATGCTATGTCACCTATTAACGAATTTTAGGGATGTCAGCCCAAGACTCTGCTGTCAAAAAGTCCATCCACCGTTGGTAAAAGGCCAGTTGATTCACATCGCTATACATAGGTTTACTGATGTTACCCGGAAATTCTGGGTCATCGCGGCGGCTGGTTCCCGCTCTTAAACCGTAATGCAAACTCTGCTTACGGGTTACTACACCTTCATTTGAGAGTGTCGCATTTTCCCAATTTTCACCATCATCCATTTCAAAGATTCCACTCGGCGAAAAGGTTGTCATGCAGGCATTTTGAACAATATCCCGAATGTGATCTGGCATATCTTTATTAACCATTGTCCATGAGCGCAGTTCAAATTGGCGAGGCCCTTTGGGCAGCCATGTTCTCATGGTATTAATACCAGGCAAAAAGGAGAAGTTAGGGAAAACTGTGGCCGATATCACTGAACCGTATAGTTTTCGCGCACGTAAATCACCTAACCGTTTAGCCATTTTACTGCGTTCTTTCTCGAAGTAATCGACCAGTGTTGGGTTACCGCTTGAGATCAGTGCGAGTGTACCAACACCATCGACACCTCCTTCCCAGCCATGGCCGTTTGCATTGGCATGAAATGACTCGGGGTCCACCGGCATATACTCTGGCACCTCACCTCCCATACTAACGGCTTTAGCCCCAGAGGCATGCGTCCAGCCAACGTGCAGCGAGTCACCAATAAAGTTTTCAGCACCAAATTTCCAGTTAGCATTGAACATATTCTTCATGGTACCGCCGATAAACTCTGTTCCCTCTTCTGTTTGGTCGAGAATAACGTCTAAATACCAACGAAAATCCCCTAAAAACTCTTCTAGTCTAGGCGCTTCGTTATCAAAGCAAGCAAACACCAAGCCTTTATACGTTTCTACACGGGCATTTTGTAGGCCCCAATCTGGCTTGTTGATGTGCCCTTCATAATGCGTTTCTTCATGCATACCCATTAAGGCACCATCTGTTCCAAAAGCCCAGCCATGGTAGTTACAGGTAAATTGACGCGCCTGCCCTCTATCTGCAAAACAAATTCGGTTGCCTCGATGAGTACATGAATTTGTAAAAACATGGATAGCGTGGTCTTTATGACGAGAGACGATGACGTTATCTTGCCCCATGTACGTTGTTAAAAAGTCACCAGGTTTGGGTATCTGACTTTCGTGCGCAACAAATAGCCATGATTTTGCAAATAACTTTTCCAGCTCTAACTGGTAAACCCAGTCCTCCCAAAAAATTCGCCTATCGATACGGCCATCTTTTAAGTTCACCATACGTTTAAGTTCATCAAGTACCTGCATTTCCCACCTCCTTAATATTTGCCTTTATTATTAATTCAAACTATCATTAGATTGTTAAAAATACAAGGCAGAAGCACTTTTTTGCAACATTAAATTTAGGAGAGGATATGGGCAGTATTTGGACAGATTTAATGGGCGTTGATTTTCGTCAGACTTACTATGATGTGAAAGGAATCAAAACCCGTGTACTAGAGGCTGGTAGCGGCCCCGCACTTATTTTACTGCATGGCACTGGTGGCCATGCAGAGGCATATGTTAGAAATATTGAGGAGCATGCAAAACACTTCCATGTTTATGCCATTGATATGATTGGGCACGGTTATACCGATCGTCCAGACTGCGATTACCAAATGGATGACTTTGTGGCGCACCTTATCGATTTCCTTGATACGCTAAACATTGATAAAGCGTACCTTTCAGGTGAGTCTTTAGGCGCCATGGTTGCATCATGGACTGCTATCAAACATCCTGAACGTGTCATCAAACTGGTGCAGAACACCGGCATTTTGATGGCACCCAATGGCGAAGGAAAGGCCGAACTTGCCGATGCGCTGGAGCGTTCTAAAAAAGCAGCCGGTCAACTCACTAAAGATATTGTCCGAGCAAGGATGAGCTGGTTAATGGCTGAACCTGATAAAACATTAACAGATGAAATTATTGATGCTCGTTATGCCATTTATGACCAGCCAGGCATGCTGCCTGTTATGGGGAAAATAGCTAACACGATATTGGGTGGTGTTATTGATGACGAATGGTGTCACAAATGGGTTAACCCAGAATTTATGAAAAAAATTCAGTGCCCAACCTTAGTTCTTTGGACCAGACATAACCCTGGTCAACCTGTTGAACTAGCCGAAGAAGGCATGAAAATGATTCCAAATGCTCGCATGGTTATTTTAGAAAACAGTGCTCATTGGCCGCAATGGGAAGAGCCCGAGGAATTCAACAAACTTCACTTGGAGTTTTTGCTCTCCTAAGTTTGACAAGACAGCATGGTGTACTTTTAAAGCTGGGGCATTTAGTGTCTCAGCTTTTTATACGGCCAACACCGCGGCTGCCAAAGAAACAAACATCAACGCCCCGCCCGTTAGTCGACTTTTTAACTGCTGTTTACTCAGCTGTTCAATTTGGCTAAAGCCGAATCTGGCCATTAAATAAACCACCCCTATTGCTAACAGGCCGCGGCCTGATTGGACAATATTAATCACTGTGACCTGCTGAGCTTGTTTAAACGCAATCATCAGTATGATAATACCTGCTAGCTGAATAACGGCATAGATCGCTAAGGTTTTGCTAAAGGGTTTCGATACCTTCCAGTCCCCTTTAAACAGCCAGGGTGATAAGGGCATTACCAATAC